>JAGHSY010000099.1 GCA_018065615.1 Candidatus Colenecus caballi
GGGCCGACAACCTGTTGCCTAACCCCTCCATTAAAAGACTCAATCTGCTCAAAAAAGTGAGCTAAAAAGAAAATGTTAACTTAACACCCTAGGACTGTCCCTCCTGTCCAGGCAGGAGGGACAGTCCCCTTTGATTACTCCTTCGTATAAGGTGATTCGTCCATGAACAGGAAGCTCTTCTCGTAGCCGCCGCAGTCAATGACAATCTTCTCGAACACGGTACCCGGCTCAATGGGACGGACTGTCAGGGTATGTGTGCCCTTGGAGACCTTGCCAAGCTGCACGCGGTCATCCTTGACGCGTGTGGCAACAGTCGGATAATAGACTGAATAGATGTTGCGCTGGTCCTCGTTCAGACGCTCGTTGAACACGACTTCAATCTCATCGCCTCCGTCCAGGCTGACCATGTAGCGGTGGCCTTCCAGACGTACGAAAGTCAGGGTGGCGTTCACAGCAATCACGGCTGACAGTGCGTCAACATCGGACTTCAGGTTGAACTTGTAGGTCATTGAAGCGCCGTCAGTAGGCTGGCTGTAAGGCATCAGAGCCACGCCGGACAGCGTGCGGCCCATGTATGGAATAGTGGTCCATTCTGCACTGCCGGTGCTGACCGGAGTCTGTGAGTAGAAATGTTCTGCCTCCATTGACACTATGCCGTTCTTCTCTGTGAACACGTGACCTCCAATCTTGTCCGATGCATCCACGCGGGTGACGCGGGGCTGTGTGTCGGCACGGAAGTTGTCATTCCAGTTTGTGTAGCCTATGTGTTTCTGTATCATCATGCCGTTCCACTTGCCGCCTGACATTTCCTTGTTGTAGTATGCGCACAGTTCTGCGTCACGCTTGAAATCGGCCTCACAGCGGTCTGCCCATTCATTTGCGGCGGGATCACCCAGACGGGCCAGCTTCTGGTTCATGGCCTGTGAATAGTACATGTCATAGATGTTGGCCATGGCCTGTATCGGGAACAGGATTATCTGACGGTAGGCGTCACGGTATTCCGGCTTCAGGGTCTCGAACTGGCGCAGGGCCTCAAGTTCCAGACGTGAATAGTCTCCGCAGACCTGACGGAATTCGTCAACGGTGTAGTATTGGCGGGCGTCAAGCATTTCGGCGCTTATGCGGCCGTTGTACTTGCAGCACAGGTTCAGCAGACGTGCGGCCTCTTTAGCCTGATCCTCACCGAAGAACTCCCTGCAGAAATCATACGTGTGGTCCAGAAGATTGTCCACGGTGAATGCCGTGGGATTCCATGCCATGTCAAGGAACAGTGTGATAGGATATTCCATAGGTTTCAGGTCACCTACGTTGAGCACCCAGATCTTGTCCACTCCGTAGTCATAAGTCAGCTGCATTTGCTCCCACATGTGCTGTATGGGGGTAATGTTGAGCCACTTTGAATTGCGTGGAGCACCCACATAGTCCACATGGTAGTACATGCCCCACCCTCCGGGATGCTTCTGCTCCTCCTTGTTGGGAAGACGGCGAATGTCACCCCAGTTGTCATCGGACAGAAGTATAATCACGTCATCAGGCACTCTCAGACCCTTGTTGTAGTAGTTCTGAACCTCCTTGTAGAGAGCCCATACCTGCGGAACCTGTTCCGGCTTCTTGCCTGTCACCTCCTTTATGATCTGACGCTGGTCTGCGAACAGGCCCTCCATCATCTTCATGTTGTCTTCATCAGAGCCTGCCAGTTCTGCGTCACCGTCACCGCGCATACCTATGGTAATCAGGTCCTCGGTGTCCTTGGCGCGCTCAATGCCTTCACGGAAGAAACGCTGCAGTTCCTCCTTATTTTTATTGTAGTCCCACACGCCGCCGTAGGCCTTGGGGTTGCGTGCCCATTCCTGATGGTTGCGTGCCATGGGTTCATGGTGGCTTGTGCCCATGACAATACCCATTTCATTTGCAGTCTTCGAGTTTTCGGGATCATCGGCATAGAAGGCCCAGCTCCACATGGCAGGCCACATGAAATTGCCGCGCAGACGCAGAATCAGTTCGAAGCACTTTGCGTAGAACTCCTTGCCGCCGTTTGTGGTGCCGAATGTGTTCTTGACCCATGTGGTCAGGCACGGAGCCTCATCGTTCAGGAAAATGCCGCGGTATGTCACAGCAGGCTCACCTGCAGTGTATGTTCCCTTCTCAATAGATATGTTCTTTTGCGGTTCGATGGGAACATCGGCCCAGTAATACCATGGGGAAACGCCAATCTGCTCGGACAGCTCATAGATGCCGTATATGGTACCGCGCATGTCGCTGCCGGCAATGACCAGAGCCTCGTCAACGCCCTTCATGGGGTTCTGGACGGTGGTCATGATATACTTTTCACGTTTGCCCTGCAGCTGCTTCCTGTCAATCTTCTTTGACTTGATGATCTGCTTTATGTACTTGCTGTCAATGGTGCCGGCAATGACACATCTGGCCTCAGGTCCGTCAAGCAGTTTGGCTTCAGTGCCTGCAACAGCCTTGAAGTCCTGCTGCAGAGCCTTGAGGGCAATGAGTACGCCAGGTTTGTCATCCTGGTCCGCAAGAATGCTTACGGGCTTGCCGTCCTCAATAAGCGTAAATCTGTCACTTGAAAGTTCAGGGTATGAAATGCCCTTGTTGTCCATTGCCTTTGCCGGCATGACGGCCAGCGCGCAGGCGCATAGGATTGCTGAAAGTTTTCTGTTCATTATAATAGGTTATGTAATTGATATCAAAGATACGGTTTATTTCCGAAATCAGGAAAAAAGCCTCAATTCGAAATTTCCACATACGGCCATGCGGTCATCTTTGACGGCAATGGCGCCGAGAATTGCCGGAATGCGCTGAATGCGTTCAATAACCGGCTGAAGATCATCGGCTGTATGCACAAGGTTGGCCATTGCAGTGGCGTAACTGTCAGCCAGCATGACGTCCCTGCAGACAATCATCATGGCATCGGCGCGTCCAAAGCTGAGTGACGGACCTACGGTGCCGCTTGACGTGCATACTCCAAGCGGAAAGTCCGATGCCGGTATGTGCAGACCAATCCTTTCCGACAGCGGCGACTGACCTGCAAACACGCTTATGTCCATGTCCTCCAGTGCCCTGGCATAAATGTCACCGCCGTTCTCGACAATAACCTCCCGTGCACTGATACCGTCAGCAATGTACTTTGCCACAGCACCGGCAACGGCACTCATGGGCCCTATCCCGGTCTTGTGGCTGACCTTTGACATGTCCTTCAGGATTGCAGGGGCCGCAATGCCGCAGTCGTATGGGACCAGAGCGGCACGGTATGCCGGATCTGTCAGAATATATGCGTCCATGGAGCGGCGCAGGTCCACCAGACGGGCATGGACATCGGACTCCATAGACGGAGAATAGGAGCCGTCATCGACCCCTATCCACAAATCGCTTTCCAGAAACTTGACGCAGAACCAGCGGCGGCTCTCACTTGAGAACCTGCTGCGGTAACTGCGCTGCTCATATTCCATCAGTCTGCAAATTCAATCTTGAACAGTTTGAGCGGGCAGGAAACAATGCACAGCTTGCATACCACGCACTTGTCGGGCTGGAATTTCAGTTTCCAGTCCGGAGCGCTTATTGACAGGGCACCTGACGGACAGGCCGATGTGCATGCACCGCAGCTTACGCACTTTGTGTCATCATAACTGATCTTCTTTTCCAGGGGCGTGACATCGACCCCGCTCTCCTTCATGAAATTGACAGCCTGACGTATGTGGTCGCTGTCCGAATCCAGTTCAAGAACCAGTTTGCCGCCACGGCCGCCGTCAATATCGGCCTTGATTATGCTGACCTTTATGTCATATTTCTTGATGAGTTCGTATATGAGCGGACGGCTGGCAGAATCGGCCGGGAATGATACTACAACTTTCTTAACCATAATCAGATCTCCTTCAAACCTTTAAGACTTGTACCTGTGGGCATGGGGCGTACCGGAGCGGTAAGCTCGAACTGTCCCTTTTCTATCCATTCCTTGAGAATGGCTGCAATCTTTCTGGCCTTGTACAGGCTGGACAGCGGTGCCGTGTGTATCTTCTTGCCCATGAATTCAAATTCGCCGCTGCGCAGCTGCTCGTAGTTGACCTTGCCAATCAGGTCGCATTCGTGACCGTAGTCCTCAATGAACGTGTCAATCTGGCTGTTGCGTATGGAAACGCGGTGAGCCAGGTCCTCATCAAGCAGCGGGATTGGAACACCGATGCCGACGTACATGGTGACTCCGTACTTTTCAAAATATGCGCCGCGCAGGAATTCGCTGGACATTTCACGCATCTCGCCCATGACGGCAATGGTACGTGCATTGCCCATCGGGACACCGTTCTCATTGAGCGGCTTGGAGCAGTTGAACTGCGTGCCGTTCCATGTCACATAACCCTGTGTGCCGGCAAGGAAAATCCTTGTTCCAAGTCCGATGGTGCGGCATTCGGGGTCATTGAGCAGCGGTGAAAGTTCACCCGCACTGCTGTATGACGCGTTCTTCATGTGCGGCAGTAGCGTGCCCATATAAGTGTAAAGTGTGCGGTCCGATGTGTTCAGCGCCACATTGTAGTTCTGGTACGCGTTGCGCGGATTGCACAGAATGGCCTCATTTATTGTCTCAAGTGAAATGGTGGTCTTTATGTGCTTGCGCGGATAGCAGTCCGTACCCTTGCCCCATGCCTCAAGTGTTATCTCCTTGCCGTCAATAAGGTCCTGGATGATGTGTGCGCCGCCATATGTGGGGTTCTGCACGTTGCAGTCCGTAGCTCCGACAAAAGTGTCAACTGCTGCAAGACCGCCGCTGACAGGAACGCCGTTCAGTTCTATGCGCTCCATCCTTATTGGAGGATTGGCATGTCCGAAGTTCAGGAATGCGCCGCTGGAGCACATGGCGCCGAATGTTGCGGTTGTGACAACATCGACCTTCTCCAAAATCTCCTTTGCAGACATTGTGCGTGCCATTTCTGAAACCTGCTCGGCAGTCAGAACGACCGCCTTGCCTTTGCGGATCTTCTCGTTTATTTCCTCGTAACTTCTAGTCATATCATTTCTGATTGTTTACCGGCTGCAAAGATATGAATTTTCCCGATGCACGAATGACGGGTACGTCCATTCTTTCAGCAATGATGGCATCGGACTGAAAGATTTTTTGAATTGCTCTATGTGCAACCTATGACAAAGGAAGACAGGCGCAGAAACAACAGATTCTAATCATAGTAAATGTTAAATAATAACCTGCTTCATTTTTGAGATGCATTTATCCGGCCGTTTTCAGGCATAACAAACCTGCCGAAACGGAAGAAAACGGCGATGAGATTGAGGTTACGGTTACGCCCGACAACGGTTTCCACTTTGTGGGCTGGAGTGATGACATGGCCAACGCCAATCCTGTACGCCGGTTTGTGATGACCGAGAACTTTGACTGGGATATCTACCCGGTATGTGAGAGTGACGAGACCTACACGCTGGAAGTGTATGCGGATCCTGAGGAGGGCGGCACGGTTACGGTGAGCCCGATGAAGGAGGAGTATCAAATGGATGAGCGTGTGGATTTGGTTGCTACGCCTGCTGAGGGGTGGCGGTTTGCCGGATGGCACAGCCGTTACTGGCAGGATAACAGTCCGGAGACTAGTGTTGATATTTATCGGGATACTAGTATTGAGGCTCGGTTTGTGGAGATTGAGGGGGATTAGAGCTGAGGGCTCTTGCCTGGTAATGTGAAAACTGCCGGTGTCCATGGGGCATCGGCAGTTTTGTTATTTATTAGCATGCCCTATTTCTTGATTAATTTCCTTTATACACCTCCAAACAAAGTCTCCATTTTTTAGCCAAGAATCGTCAAGCTTTTCAGTTTCCATTTTATCAAGTAATACCCGCATAGTAGAAATACAGTATTGTCGAAGTTTTGAATATATACCGGTACCTATTAAACCTGCATAAGGAGCATATATTTCTAATAGCTTTCCCACCAAAGCTGGTGTCCTTTTAAAATTCTCATGTTCTTCCAATTTTGCTAACAATAAATCAAACTGTCTTTTTTGCCATTTTTCTGGTTGTTCGCTCACAACACAAATAGATTTTAGAAAAGAATACCAGTCTAAGTCTTTGCGTAAAAAGATAGTTGATGGTTCCTTGCCAATATTATTACCAGCACCATATTGTGTAAATGAAATCTCATGTAAGTTAAAGTGTATTTGTGTCACAGGAATCCTAATTGATTCCGAAACAGGAAGCAACTTAACTCCACCAACAAATATATTTGCTCTTAAAAACTCCTTCTGAGGTTTCTTAGGATAAATATTAGTATGTATTTCAACTTTAAAACGTCCCTCCTCTATTGTTTCGGGGCCATAGAATCCTTCATGGGAATGAGTCTCAAATACCTTTTTGCTGTTCCCATCTTCTTTTAATGAGAAACAGCTTTTGTCATAATTATAATACAGATTCATTTTGATACTCTTTAATCATATATTGGACGAATTGGCAACCCATTATTCCTATACACACCCACATTTGGTATGTAATGGCTAGTTAGACAAAAGACGAGAGCTTTTGGGCGATAAAATGTTCTTGGATTAAATGTGTTTGTCCAATATTGTCCCTCCAGAAAATTGATATCTCTTTTATATCTAAACCCCGCATTAGGTAAAAAGATAGATTTATCAGTATAGCCTTCTATTTTACTTGTAAGCATATAACCTTCAACCCCATTTACCATGGACCACGTCCATTTGCAATTCTTTATCAATTCAAACATCTCATTCTCTGACGGCATACGCCAATGATCACCCTTCAGAACATTTGCAACATCTAAACTTAAATCCAGAACTTTTTCTCCTTTTCTATCGACCATTTTAATCAGGCTATTATCTCCACCTGGATATTTGATAAAATAAGTACTTAACGAATACTCTGATTTGGTTGACAATTCTGCCCAAGCATAATAATCACCAAAATCTTCTGGCCGTGTCGCGCCCAAATTACAATTTGCCCATTTTACACTTAAGCCTAAATCTACATATTCTGATGTCCTATTATTTAATCCGCATTCACATATATATTCCTTTATATAATAACCTTTCCTGGGAAATAAGTTTCTAAATCTATCCTTTTCATTGTAGGGAACAAATAAAGCTAGACTCTTAGCCTCATCAAAAGCTGTAAACGAAACCCAATCCAAGCTATGAGGAAAAAATAAAAATAGATCTTCACAGCCACTAAAAGCATATGAGTATATACTTCTTAGTCCTTCCGGAAGAAATAGCCTGGATAATGACTTACAATTCATGAATGAACGATCACGGATTACTTCTACTCCAGCTGGAATAGACAGTCTTTCCAACTGTTCGCAGTTGGCAAACGCATTTTCTGATATGATAATCGTTCCTGGCTTAATTGAATATTCTTTTATGCAGACTGGAGCAGATAATAAAATTTTTCCGTCCGCACTATATTCCACACAATATTCGTCAATTTGGGAGGTTATTTTCTCTTTATACATATTACTTGATTAATAAACCTGATTGATCAATGAGCATATTGCGATCCAACGTAATACGTTTAGGGGTTGCATAATTGCCGGTTATATAATAGTTATGAGCAAGTTCATCGGCGAACTGGCTGACGAAAGCAGCCCGAATGCGGCTACATTTTTCATTAATGGAGTTACGAGTGGAATCTACAAGTTCATCAATGCTCTGTTCCAACTTGTCTAGATTCTCACGATTGGAAATAGAATAGTATATGTCAAGTAACTCTTTACGATAATCTATCAGTTCTTTAAAGCGCAGGCCTTCAGGATGACGTAAATAGAAAAAGAACACGACCTTGGAGAGTGTTGGCATTTCTATTTCTATATCGTTATAGGCTGGCAATATTATGCGATAATCAGATGTGATTAGGAGTGGACTAATTTTGGCCTCCGGAACCTGAATAAGATTACGTATTACAAAATCTGAAACCCCCATTAATTGAAGCTTACTGATACGCTCTCTAATCTCATCCGCGATTATAGATATGCTTTCCTTATCTGCATTATCTCTAGGATCAGTTTTATCCCAGCTTAGTCTTTCCTCTCTGGTTGATTGATATATTTTATTATCACTTTTAGGCTCTGGTTCATGTATTATAGTGTTGAGCAATTTTTCAAATTGTTCATCACTTTCAAATTGTATAGGATATGCAATGCAATTATATTCATCCCTGAGATTACGATTGTCCATGCGTATAAGCAAAGGAGTATCGGGAATCCAAGGTTTTCGTTTTCTACCCTTACGATGGTTGAAGAGTTTATTGTATAATGCCTGAATTGATTCCGGTTTTACTTTATAACTATCGATAAAACTGAAATCGAAACCTGGTCTATTATACTGCAGTATTGGTGTTACGCCCTGTGCCTCAATTGGGAAATATAACAATCTGCTTCTATCCTTGTTTATCTCATCGTAATGTTTGATGATATAGCGATTGATATTTTCATCATAGTACGGCTCTGTATATATGAGTCTTGAATAGCCTAAATAAAATGGAAATGAAGAATCAAATATTACATCCTCATATGCTATCCCGTTATTTGCTGCGTATTGATCCATAACCAAGGCTGAATAATTTGTGATCTGCCACTACAAATATATGACTTATTTGTTTGTATACGCCCTGATTTGCAAGCCTTGCAAAAATGGAGTATTATAGAAACGATAGGATAGCTTTGTATGCTGAACAATTGAGTAAACTATCAACATAATATGAAGGCCCTAACTATCCTTATTTCAGCACCCTTACAACTGTTATTGCTGGGTTGCACACCTCAGCATTCCATGCCAGTAGATCCAAACTATGACGGCATATTTGCCCATCAGGCCCCAGTTGACATGACCCCGGTACTGGATACCCACAACTGGGCAACAGAGTCTGGTGACACAATTGACATGACCGAGCTTGTGTTGAAGCTGGTGCCAGCAGCAGGCCGCTACATTCTGGCTGACACCCCGGACGATGAATTAGAGAACAACTGGTATATCAACATGACCGATACCATTCCGGTACCATGTATACCTGATGAGCTGAGGACGAAGTATAACCTTTATGCCTACGCTGAGCAATACTATAACGGCAACATGCTTCTGTACAATATGGAGAGCCTATACGAGGTATGCATCTGGAACAAAGATAAGCCTGAGGAAGAGAGGATATTTACGCCTGAGGAGGTGATGGATGCCATACGAGGGATAAATATTGACGTAATGAGGAACCCTGAGGACAAACAATGTCTCAAAGATGCCAAAGACTCCCTACTAGATTATCTGGCTGCATATCCCGGCTACCGGGTGGATGACGCAGAACCGCTTCTATACCTGGCCAGGATTATGGAAAGATTTGAGCGGTACAGCTATTTTTATTATGAAGGTGATATGGAGCCTATTGAGGCCATATTAGACAGCACCATGAACAAAGTGCATGCTGGCCAATGGGCCCAGGAACGGTTTGAGCGATACCTGAAGGCCAGTGAGGATGAGCAGCTGGAGGTTATGCTTAAGGAGCTTGCGGAATGCAGGGATTTTGATGAGCAGTGTGACTTGTGGTGTCTGTGGAGTGACTGCCGGCAATCTCTTGATGAAGACCTGTGGGTGATAGCGGTGGGCACAAGGCTTATGGATAGTGAACAGTACACTCCAATGGCAGTCCTGATATGGCTGAGATGGAGAGTGTTGTTTCAGGAGGCATTCTGCGGGATGTCAAGGGATTCGGCCATACCGAATGACTACTACAATGAGTACCGAAAGAAATGCTTAGTGGCCAGCATACTGCATTTTGAGCGGCATCAGGATGACATATTCTCCATGTTCCTGGCAGAGTATATGCTAAACCGTTCTAATATGAACCGGCTGGGCGGATGGTTGGGCAATAACGCTATGTATGAGGGGCCGGAACTGATGCCTAAACGGTATGAATGATTTAATGTATTAAGTATATGGAAACAAGAGAAGTAGAGTTCTTAAAGAAACTGGCAGAAGCTTACACCAATTATGATGCCAGTGTGATTGAGGAATACCTGGCTGATGACATGCATTATGCATCAATGTGGGTTTTCCATGAAATGACCTCAAAAGAAGAGTATCTGGATTACTTAAGAGGTAAGTTGGAAACAATGAGAAATGCCGGTTCCAAGTTCAACTTTAGGATTGTGGATGGCCACCAGCATGACAAGGCGCTGATGGTTGATGACCAAGCCGGATTTGTGGTTGACTTTAATGATAACGGCAAAGTGAAGATGCTCAATATTACCATTAGAGATTACTTTTGATTTACTTGGTGGTATTCTTTTTCCAGTTATTCCGGTAGCCTGTTACTGAGTCAATCAGGCGGTAGCGGAGGTACACTTGATAGTCTTCAATGTCCGGACGCGGCACATTAAAGACTATCTCATTCTTCTGATTCCGGATTCCCATATATGTACGCATCTTACCCGGATCACAGCCCACGCCCGGGGCGGTGAGCTGTATCTTGGCTGATACGTGCCAGCGGGCGGGATTATCTGTATTCTGCAGAGTGATACGGCAGCGCAGGGATACGAATCCTGATGAGCCTCCGGAATCTATCTGCAGCAGCTGGAGATGCGAGATTGGGAACAGCGGATATTTGCTTATACAGCGCGGTAATGAGCCCTACAAAGGGATGTGGGCACTGCCGGGCGGATTCATGAATATGGATGAGACGGCCGAGCAATGTGCCAGGCGGGAGCTGGAGGAGGAAACCGGACTAAAGGTGAATGAGCTGCAGCAGATAGGTGCCTATACGGCCGTTGATAGGGATCCGCGTGGGCGGACGGTATCTGTGGCTTATCTGGCGGTGGTGGATGCTGCTGCTGAAGTTGAAGGGGGCGATGATGCCGCACGGGCTGAATGGTTCCCGATAAGTGAACTGCCGGGATTGGCCTTTGACCATGCGGAGATAATACGGGACGGGCTTTCTCTACTAAAGAGGTTATAGATATTTCTTCCTCACGGTTGGCCATCAGGTCCTCAAAACCGCACGCGAGAATCCGGCTGATGTAATCAAAAGCGAGTAATTCCAGAGACGGACAAGTCTATGCAACTTGTGGCCAAATCGATAAAAAAGTGACCGTTTTGGCCCGAAGTTGGGGCTTTTTTCAGTATCTTTGGGGAAAAATGTTTGATATGGCACTCATAGGACGTAAAAAAGAGACGCAGGAACTGGATAGATATATGCGGTCCGGTAAGGCGGAGTTTATTGCGATTTATGGCAGAAGACGTGTAGGGAAGACATTCCTTGTTGACTCATACTTTAATTATTCATACTCATTTTATACCACGGGAATCATTGGAGGTAAACGAAAGGAAGAAATGACTGCTTTCTACCAGTCTCTGAAAAGCGCAGGTTTTACGGGTAATAAACCTAAGACCTGGATGGAAGCGTTCTCTATACTGACAGAGGTGCTCTCAGTCAAGAAGCAAGAGGATAAACGTAGAATAGTGTTTATGGATGAACTGCCATGTTTTGCTACACCAAGTTCCGGCTTTGTGAAAGCTTTGGACTGGTTCTGGAACTCATGGGCCTCAAAGCAACCTGATATGCTGCTGGTAGTATGCGGTAGTGCAACTTCATGGATTGTAAGGAATATCATAAATAACAAAGGAGGGTTGCATAACCGTATTACCCATGAGATGCATTTGAATCCTTTTACATTGGCCGAGACATCAATGTATCTTGAATCTGAAGGATTTGTTTGGGATGAAATATCGGTTGTACAAACATATATGATACTTGGAGGTATTCCATATTATTTAAGCCTGCTTAAACCAGAACTAAGTATATCGCAGAATGTAGATAAACTATTTTTTACACCCAATGCAGAACTCAAGATGGAGTATAACCGTCTTTATAATTCCTTGTTCAAGACCCCAGACAAGTATATGTCCATAATTGAACTGCTTGCGTCAAATAATAAAGGTCTAACCAGAAAAGAGATAACCAAGGCACTTGGGAAGGAAAGCAGTGGTCATTTATCTGAACGTTTGGAGGATCTGATAAACTGTGATTTTATAAGACTATACAATGTGAAGAACAAGAAAATAAGCAGCACTGGCGGTTTGTTCCAACTGACAGATTTCTATTCTATTTTTTATCATGAATTTGGCAGAATCAATACGACAGATACTGCATATTGGACTAAACTGATCAAATCCCATAAACAGAGTACATGGTGGGGGCTCGCGTACGAACGCCTATGTATGGCTCATATTCCCCAAATGCTCTCAGCTCTTGGTGTAGAGTCTGTACATACTGAGTATTATTCATGGAGAAGTAAGAAAGATAGTGATGGGAAAAAGAATGAAAGAGGTGCTCAGGTGGATCTTATTATTGAACGCGATGACCGTATTATCAATCTCTGTGAAATAAAATACTTATCTGACGAAGAGTATGAATTGGATTCTGATGAACGGTTAAAAATAGCGAACCGCATAACCAGATTCAAAAAAGAGACCGGCACAAGATACGGTGTAATACCTACGCTTATTACTACTTATGGCCTTAAGAAAAACAAACATTCATCATTCTTTACACAAATAGTATCAATGTATGATTTGATGAAATAGTACAACCGTGGGCCAAAACGATGTTTTTTTTATTGATTTGGCCCATTCTTAGACAATACCCCTAAAGAATACATTGGTATTAGACTGAATCCCTAACCAGTTATTACGATAGCCCGTTATTACATCTATCAGGCGGTAGCGGAGGTGGACTTGATAGTCTTCTGTGCCCTGACTTGGGACATTGAAGACTATTACATTATCTGAACACCTTATACCCATAGATCTACCCATCTTACCCGGATCACAGCCCACGCCCGGGGCGGTGAGCTGAATTTTGGCTGATACATGCCAGCGGGCTGGATTATCCGTATTCTGGAGAGTGAGACGGCAGCGCAATGATACGGTCCCTGATACGGATCTGGATTCTATCTGCAGCAGCTGGAGATGCGAGATTGGGAACAGCGGATATGGCTGTGGTACAGGGACGTGTTCACGGCCCAGCTGGGCGAAACCGTGATAGGCGCTGACGAAGAGGTTGTAGCCGCTGATGTGGTGATTGTCATCATACGGCGGCCGATGGGACGGTACGGACTTGGCCAGCTCTCGCCACTGCAGCTGGACGGAGTGCTGCAGCTGCTGCCAGGCAAGAATGGCACGATGATGAACTTGCGCTTGGTCAAGCTGGGCTGCAGTACCACGATATTGGGTATAGGGCTTGCGCTTGTAGAAGCACTGGCCGTTACGGTGGTAGAAGGTGATGTTACCTATTGAGGACCAGCAGTCCTGGATTATGGGTGTGGGATGGAATTTGGGCATGGTTTCATGGTATTATTTTGCTATGCGAATTTACTGAAAATTTGCCAAGTTCCACCCCACTCACTCCACTAATATATAATCATATCCAATGAATGATTCTTCAAGATACAGACCCCGTTATTTATGATAATATTGCTTCCAGTCAATTTTGCTGTGAAACCTCCAACAATCCTGAATTGTTGAAGCCAACAATGGCTTGTCAACAACTAAACTGTTATTTTCAAGTAGTGATTCTTTCGATTCATATTCAATAAACTTAACTTCTATTTGATTCCCCAAAGAAGAATCTGTAGCAAACAATACATGTTTAAATTTATATCCTTTAATAATCTTATCACACAAGGTTTTTTCAGAAGCTGATAATGAACTGTCTGTACTTCCCGTTGTCATAACCAAGACTATTCCACTTGGTTTTTCTGTCTTTTTATTTGCAAGAATATGATACTTATCTATAAGTTCCAGAATATAATCTGCTCCAGTTGTTTTTTCATCTGCATAAGATCTTATATGGGTGTAATCATAAAACTCTTCTGTAAAGAACAATCTACAAAGCCTGGTTAAATCCATATCGTTACGTTTATCCTTTAATGCTGGTATTGTTAAGACAATAAATCTACTGATATGCCAAATGATTTCATAATAAAAAAGAAGAGTCACTTTACGATATACCCATTTTGCCTTTCTCCCTTTACATTTAGTAGGGTAAAAACCATACTTCATCGCAGGATAATACATTTGTGTAACTTCTTTTAAGACTCTTTTTAGACCATCAGACCAATCTCTTGATGCTACTACATAACCGCCATTTCTTTTGATGGTCTGGATGTTATACTTAATCATCTCTGAGTTAACCCTGAAAACAGTAGTACAATCATCATATCCACCCCTAGAACTATTAATGATACAGTATGCTGCAAGCTCGGCTATTGAAAGATTAAAACCAGTAGATAAATGCAAGTCTATTGTAAGAAGATGCTCCCATGGTATTCTAGATAAGTTATAGGATGTATCGATATGTGGCTTGTCTGAGCCATCTGCATAATAAATGCTTACCTCGCAAACTATTTCTTCTTTCTCATGGCGTAATGGTGTCAACCGACGAAGCATATCGTAGTGAATCTTGTACCAACCTAGTTTACAATCATAACACTCCGATTCTACCAGGTATGGTATCAACTCTTCAAATGTGACGCTATCAAGTAATTCTTTTATAGTCATAGCTATTTTTATTGTTGTTATTTGCATACAGGACGTACTGCTAACCCATAGCTACGGCTACTTGCATATATTCCATCTCTTTCTGCATTGAAGCTGAAATATAAAGCAGTATTTGAATTCTTATCATTTACCGAACTGGACCAATAGTAACCATGGGTTCCAATGTTCTGATAAGAAGAACCACTGCGGTAACCGGCAGCTGGCATGAATATGGATTTGTCTTTATAGCCAGGCTTTTTACCGGATATTATATAACCATTTATTTTATCAATCGTAGTCCAATCCCAATTGCATTTATTGCGTAATTCCATAAACTCTTCTATGGTTGGCATACGCCATTTCCCTTCTAAAACCTTGTAAGCAGCATTATCATCTAATTCAAGCTTTTTAAGGTTATCAATCTTTCCCCTGATAATCACATTCTTATTTTTGGCATCCGGTTCAACATTATACTTGGAATATTCCACATCAGTCCAGGAATCTACCTTTACACATAGTTTATAGTTTTCCAACAGATAACTGTCCTTGGGTTCTGTCTCACCCCAGGCAAAATAATCTCCAAATTCATAAGGCTTTGTTGCCCCGATATTACAAGTGCTCCACTTAACACTTAGTCCCAGATCAACTACATTTTCATTCATAGTCTTATATCATTGTCGTTTCTTAATATGTTACAAACTTAGATCACAGCTCTGCTAAAACTTGGCAGTGTAGACTGACGTTTCAACGTCCAAATTCCAATGATCATCAAGGAAGTTTTTGTAGTCACCAATACCGCCATTGATACATAGACCGTAAAACTTAGTACCCTTAGCCCGCTCCTTATCTATTTGTTCTGTGGTTGATGGTGATGGTAATGAGAATTTGAAATCACTAATGACAAGCACATCGGCCATCTCATAATCTTTTACCTGAAGAGCATATATTACTTTAGAAAACATATCCTCACCATCAGTACCACCACAGAAACGTGCATTGAAGAATTCCTTTATTTTATGAAACTGACTTGGCTTATGAATTTCCAGAATCTTTGCCCGTACAGAATAAGTAATGAGCATCAACTTACGATTCTGAGGGCGGAGAATTTTGATTATATTTAAGAGAAGAGCTTTTGATATTTGAGTGGGAAGGGAAGGCCTATCATGGAACCGCTGGTGTCCATCGCCACTATTACAGGACCGCGTTCCAACCTGTTATGAACATTCTGCTTTAACTCTGTTTTTTTCTTATCTGATTGTATGTTGCGGAAGGCAAACTGCTGCAGTTCTCTTTTTACAAAGCGCATATAAAAGATGGTTTCATCCATTAAGGCGTATTCTATTGGTAATAGATTGGAAAGGTTATTACCCAGGCTAACCCCTTCAATCTCTGAACGTTCACTTGAGTGCTTAAGTAAAATGGGATTTGAATAATCATTATAATGGTCAGATTCTTTACTATCCGAATTATTACTACGCCCCATGATTTTAAGTATGTTGTTTATTATCGGATACTCAAGTGCTATATCATATATGCGAGACCTCTCTTCATAATCTCTGACTCCCACACCTATAGCTTTACCGTCTTGATTGGCTCCCTCATTACTTATAAGTATCTTGTTCTGCTCCTGTACATAATTGCCATATGCACCTACCTGAATTTCGTTTTTTTGTTCATCATCATCACTATCACTGATTTCCTTGATTATGTCCAAGTATTTTTTTCTGCTATCTATGAGTTGAGGTAGAACCTGACGCAGGAAATCAACCAGGTTCTCTTGAAGCAGATTAACGAATACGTTATCATCAAGAAAAGCTTGATAGGAATCAACCAGATTACTGATGTACTCGCGTACCGGGTCATCACAAAATTTCTCAGTTCCATGATGCCCTTTTACGCAGAGGTCAAAATAATGAGCGTATTCATCTAGGAGAGTGTCAAAATCATCCATATACGTTTTCTCAGACTGGATTGTTATGATCTTTACAGTTCTCAATAGTTCCTCTGGCTAGTTGAATGTATTTTTGAACCAAGAGTTTATCAGCCTTTGAGACAAAAACATTGTCGCTATCTTGTATTAAGGCAACCCTCTTTTGGAACTCCAGCTGTATCCAATTGATGTCTGCTATTCCTTTCTTGGAAAAATTTTTATCAGAGGATTTGGAGCTGGCTTTAGGAAAATGATCTGATGTTTCTATTGGAGCATCGACAGCCAATTCCATGTTATATAAGAAATTGTTGATGTATATTGAATCCTTTCCTTTTAGTAGTTTTACTTTCCTGGGATTGAGAATATCTTCATGCTCAGTTTTTTTTGAGTAAACCCGCGAAGGCATTTCTATAACACGTACGACATTGGCGCTCAGCTTGCTACTGTAGTATAACACACCGTCCTTTTCCTTCCATTCCTCCAGAAGGTCATAGTCCAAAAGGAAAAAGTATAGTGGAACTATTTCTTTGACAGAAATAAGCCGAACATAAAAGAAGTCTTTAACCTTATAACGTTTAAACAGTTCTTTATCACCCTTTTTTCGCGGCATATTACTGCGGCCTGAGGCCGCCTTGGAAGAAAGATTGCTGCATGCTTGCATAATATCCTGGAACAAGCTTCTGGAAATGACTTCCGAGACAGTATCTATACACTCTGTTTTGTTCCACAATGCATGGAAAAGGATAAGCATATCTGAATAATCTATTTCATTTCGATTATTAAGGAATGCAGATGTACGCATTAAACGGACCAGTTTGTTCCAGCGGCGATCAGATATATAGTAGTCTAACGGAGAAACATTCTCTCCATTACTGATCTGCTTAAGTTCTTTCTTTACATATAAGATACAATCCAGTATGCTGTCCGGAATCTGAACTGTAGGAATCTGTTTAACCCACTTTTGAAGAAGGGTATCTGATATCTGCTCCTTAGGACTGATAGTTATATTGGTAATCTCTGGCTGGCGAATCATCTGGGTAAACCCAGTATCACTGTCTATACAATTAGATATTACCCGCACAAGAAAACGGTCCCAGAGTGCTTCAAGGCCCTCATCTTCACGGGGCAATTCATTTGAAGCTGCTACAAGCAATTTCATAGGGAGTCTGATTGTACTTAAGCCATTACGGAAGTTTTTTTCATTAATTGCTGTAAGAAGAGCATTCTGAATAGCGGGGCCTGCCTTCCAGATTTCATCGAGAAAGACAACATCGGCAGTGGGTAAATATCCATCTACATTTCTTTCATAACAGTCCTCATCCTTGAGCTTACTTATAGAGACAGGTCCAAAAATTTCATCAGGAGTAGAGAAACGGGACATTAAGTAATCAAAGAAACGACTTTCACTAAATACAAAGGAAAGCCTGCGGGCTACAAGACTTTTACCTGTTCCAGGAGGGCCCAATAAGAAAATACTTTCCCCAGCTACGCTACAGAGTAATGCCAGAGCAAATTGTTGGTCTTTATCGATGATGCCCTGCCCTAAAAGCGTTATTAAGTTTTTTATGAATTCTTTCTTATCCATATACTACTATCAAACTTTGCAAATGAACAATCCCGGTGTGCCAAAACATGGCAGACCTCCATGTTTTTTTTCTGTCTCAAAAAAGAAGGATGCCATATTCTTGCATTGTAATTTGATTATCTTTGCCTTAATCAAATGAAAAGGATATGGCAAAGAACTCTTTCAGCCGCTACATCTGGCTAATAGACCTGATTAACCGCCGCGGATACATTAAGATGTCTGAAATCAATGAAGCATGGCGCAGGAGTATGCTCAATGATACACACGATGATATGCCGGAGCGCACGTTCTTTAATCACCGTGATGCCATAAACCAGATATTTGGACTGGAGATAAAGTATGACCGGGATTTAGGTTATCATATCCCGAGCACTCAACTGAAGGAGAATGGTGTTTATTCCTGGTTGATGCAATCACTGTCTGTTTACAACCAGCTTAACGAAAGTGTTGATTTGAGAGACAGGATCCTGTTTGAGGATGTTCCCTCTGTTAAGCCGTTCCTGAAAGACCTGATACAGATAATGAGAGATGGGAATGCTCTGAACCTTACTTACCAGAGTTACAGGAACAAAGAGCCATACACTTTTGAGGCCCACCCCTACTGCTTAAAGATGTTTAAGCAAAGATGGTACCTGCTGGCCAAGACACCCAAGTACGACTATCCAACCATTTACTCACTGGACCGTGTTGTAGATATAGAGGAACTGGATATAAAAGCAGAAATACCCAAGGGCTTTAAGGCCGATGAGTATTTCAGTCAGTTTTATGGAATTGTTACCGGTGACGGGAACACAATCCAGACTATCAAGTTGAAGGTGTTTGGTGAACGGGCAAACTATTTCAGGTCACTGCCGCTGCACCATAGTCAGGAGGAGATTGAGACTACCGATGAGTATGCGGTGTTCAAGTACTTTGTTGTGCCTTCTGTTGACTTGGTGCAGGAGATTCTTTCTAATGGGGATAATGTAGCAGTGATTGAACCTAAGTGGTTGGCTAATGAAATCAAAGAAACTCTTAATAAAATGGCAAATAGATACAACTAAATTAAAATATAACATTATGACATGTAAAGAATTAGGAGAACAATATGCAACCGTTTTCAATGAGTACAAAGAAGGTAAGCAAGAACCAGGTAAAGAGAACCCGTTTAAAAGCAATGATAATAAAATAACAGAAATTTTAGAAAGAGGGCTTTACTATTGTAATAATGATACAGTATTAACTGACAACATTCTAGTATTATGTGGTATTAATCCTAGTGGTGATGGTAAGAATAAAGGAAACATTATAGATAGTTATTGTCCTTTCAAATATGCAAAAGATCAAGGACGGAGTGACTATTGGGAAAAAAAACATAATCAATTTGGTGGTAAAGACTCAGATCTTGTTCAAAATCATATTGCATACTTTGATTTACTACCATTGATTAATTCCGAACAAGGTGATGTAGAAAGTTCACTAAAAAAATACAATGACTTTCGATTTGATTTAGTTAAAATAACAGCTAAGGCTATAGAAGATCTAAAACCTAAATTAATAATCCACGCAAATAAAGCTTCATTGTATTACTGGGGGCTACACCCTAGCAAATATTGCAAAGACACTAAAAAACCTTGGTTAAACTATTCCTTCAAGGATATTACCCTTGATTGCCCGGTTTTGATTACATATAAAGAACGATTAAACAAATACAAGGGCATAAATAAAGAAGAATCTTTCACAAAAGAATTTGTCCACTTATTTGAAATATCAGGCAATGGTATTTTTCCAAAAACTTATTTTCTGAGCTATATTATGGAAAGATTCAGTTTTACTCCATGGCAAAAAGAACAGTTACTAACAGATAACGAAATGCTTGCACTATGGCAATGGTGCTGCATACATTAAATAAAACCGGCTTCTGATGAGCCGGCTAATATTTATTCCCACAGCAACGGCAAAGCTTTTGAGTACTCCCGTGCCTTGAACAATGAAAGTGTATTCTGTTCAAAGGCCAGTAACTCAAAAAGTACATCAAGGCGCTTGAGGCGGCCAAGAGCCCACACCATCTGGCGGACATGAGGCAGGTAAAACACTGAAGGAAAGAAATCATATTGGTATGCTTTGGTAATTTCCTGTCTTAGCTGATCTCCCAATTCCTTCATTGCATCCTCTTTGGATATAGGCAGGCCAAGATATGCCAGCAACATCAGGTATTCCCAGTTACCTTTACACATACTGCGGTCTATAGGTTCATCGGCCGGCAGATGACGGCGGGCCTCAACATAGAGGTAAGAAGTGGAGAGTTCCTTGAGATGTCTACGAATATATTGGACCGTATCATATCGGCAGATAATCTTGGCTGCCTCCGGCTCACGATACATCTCAAACAGGACTTCGACCGCCTTAAGAAACCGATCATCCCAATGCTTGAAAAGGTGCTTGAATGTCCAGATGCGGTCTGTCTTTATACCGTCAAGAAAGGTGTAGATGACGCTTTTCTTATCAATTGCAGTCATATAGAGTAGTCTATCCTGGAGTTCTTTACGGCATTGAGACTTATTCTTACCCTTATTGAAATCCGATAGCACACGTGATACGGGGCGGTATAACGGAGCCGGGACTGGCTTATCATAATCACCATCGTGACGTTCCAGATAATGAACTATATCCAGGACTGTAGAGATTCCGTTTACGTTGCGGCTGGTCTCATGAACCTTCTGGAATGGCAATGTGTTTACCATTGCAATCAGTAACCGATTATCATAATCACCACTTGCATACCCACACACCTTTAGGATCTGTTCTTTTGTTGTCATATTGTTATTGCTTTTGTTTGATTGCAAATAAACAATATGAGGGTGCCAAAGTATGGCAGTGATTCCGCGAAGGCGGCCGGACCACCAGATGCTGATGCTGGTTTGCAGTATGTAGGCGGGACGGGCTCTGTGGGCTGGAGTGTGCAGGCTGGAGAGGAATGGAGGCTCGGAGCCCACAGCCTTGGCCGTGGGCTTCGGCCGTAATGTAGCGGAGGACTGCTCACGGAATGCCCACTGTGCCTGGCACGCCGGGGAAAACCTGCAGAGAGTCTCTGTCCAGATAAGGCGCCCGCGATGGAGATATTTCTTGTGGGGCGAAATTCCGTTAACCTTGTCACGAAAATTTACGCGGTTTTTACAGGCGTAAAATGCTGACTTTTGGACACTGAAAAATATTTTTTTGACAGAGCAGGCTCTACAGTATGTTTGAGGCTGCGTTTTTGAAAAAGGGATTTGACAACGGAAATTTTTATTTGACACGAATTTGCGGACGGTGTCCGGTTTGGTGAATGCAGGCGTGTTTGTGTCTTTGGGGTGAAACTGGGGATTTGGGACGCTTTTGGGACACTATCCGGCTGCTACATTTTTGCTACCGGTGCAGAAGAATAGCGTAACGAAAGCGTCACATTGAGGGGCTGGATGGGGCAAGGCAAGGCTTATGAGTTGTGGGGTGAAATATTTGGTTGTTGTAGAATGGACAGTTTTTGGACTGTGCTACAGGCGGTTGTGGCGGTAGATGTGACTACCGGACAGTTTGTGTGCACGGCAAGATGACGGTACTGTGCCCGTTTCAATCAAGACATCAAGGATAGACCTTAAACGTGATGTTTTTTTGCCATATACAATCTACGTTGACATTTGATTAATGCAAACATACAAATAAGTCAACGCATACAGCCCACACTCAATTAATTTTCAAATAAATGGAAAATGCCAGCGCGCATTTTACCTCAAAACGGATGCCAAACGGTCTCGTCAGCATTGAAAACAATTGAATCATTCAGGAGCATGGCGTTGTCCATAAGTCATTTTGGGGCTCAGTCCCCATATTGAACGACATGCGGTGATAAGGGGTCGTGCCGTACTTCCTTATGGCCTCACGGTGTGCCGCTGTCGGATAACCTTTGTTCTCAAGCCAACCGTATTGGGGATATTCTTCAGCTATCCTGTTCATGAAGTCATCACGGTAGGTCTTGGCCAGGACCGATGCGGCTGCAATGGACATCATTTTTCCGTCACCTTTTACAATGGTGGTGTGCGGAATTCCCGGAT
>JAGHSY010000007.1 GCA_018065615.1 Candidatus Colenecus caballi
ACGGAATGAAGGAGCGTAGCGGGCTACGTGACTGAATGACGTCTTCAAAAGACAAAACAAGATGCATAAAGATTACCAAGTTATTTTTTAAGAATGACTTACTTGAGAAGACTGCCACGGATAACCTCCAGCTGACCCTTCATTTCCAGAAGCTGGCTCTTGAATTCTGCTGCGTCCATTGCGTTCAGGACATTCAGCGGCTGCATGGCCTTGCTCAGTGTGGCCAGTTCAGGATAGTAGGCCACCAGCTGTTCCACGCTCTGGTTGATCAGGAAGATTCTCAGAGTGAAGTCCGATGCATCCTGATCTGTGAACAGAGGCATGAACTTGTCAATGTTCTGTGAAATGATGTACAGGTTTTCAATGAGAAGGGCACCTGACAGTTCCCAGAACAGGTTGATGCGGCCGTTCTTGACTTCTGCATCATAGAAATTCTGATACATTCCGCTAATCTGCTCAGAAGTGGTATTCTTGCCATTTTCGGTCAACATCTTGAAGGCTGGGTCGTTGATGTCAGTCAGTATCTTCTTGATAGCCTGATCATATTCGGTAACATCCATGTCATAGGCAATTGCAACGAACCTGTCTATGGAAAGCATTGCAAAGGCATGATACTTCTGTGTCAGTGTCGTGGTCTGGAGAGCTGACTGGACATCTGTCAGATAGTCGGGCTTGATCTGCTTTTCCTTGTCAGACAGGGCAACCTTGCCGTCAATAAGCATGCCGCCGCCGGGCATAGGCATCTTCTTTGCAAACATGGCTGCAATGCTGTCCACCTGCATCTGGATGTGAGCCTCAAGCTGAACCTGCTCAAAAGACTGTTCCGCTTTACCGTCAGCCTGCTGTGCTGACTTCTTCTTGTTACCGCATGCTGTGAATGCAACCATTGCAACAGCCATCAGAATAATTGATACTTTTTTCATAATCTGTTTATTGTTAGTTATTTATTAATTGTTTTCCTTTCTCATGAAACGCCCCGGGAAATCCAGCATCAGACACAGGGTCACAATGAGACTCATCAGGATGAGAACTCCAAGATTGAACCACAAGGTCTTGATTTCAGTCTGCCCTATCATCTTGCAGCCGCTGTAGAACGGTGCGCGGCCGTTGTGTGAACGCGGGTTCAGGAACACGTAGCCGGCCTGCGGGACTATGCTGCCGTTTATCACCTTGCACATGTCTTCTGACTGTTCGTTCAAGACCAGAGACTCAAGCTTTGTGTTGAAATTGTCCTTCTTGAACTGAGTGAGAAGTTCACTGTCACCCAGGTCGCGCAGCTTTGCGGTCATCACGCGGTCAGCGGCCAGCACGGCCCAGTTTCCCATCTGGCCAAGAGCCTCATCGGCCTTATCGAAGATTGTTGTAAGCCTGTCGTACAGGGCATCGGAATACAGGTCCGATGGGGACACGGCCGGTGCCTCAATGCCGGCCACGGCGGCCAGTGACGGTATTTCATTTGCCAGCACCAGCATGTGCTCCGGATTTACCTGTCCGCCCTTCTCCACCTCACTTTTCAGGGTCTCCAGCTGTGATTCCAGTTCATCAATCACGCCGTACTGCCAGTACAGTGACGTGTATTTGACCTTCTCATATTCGGCAATGGGCTTCTCGTACGGGTTGTCAGTGAACTGGGAGACCGCCAGGGCCTCATACGCCCAGCGTGACGGAATAATGTCACCGATGACAGGAACGTTGCCGGTTTTGCTGCCCGGATTCAGGTCCTTGAAATCGACCACAAGGCCGCACAGCAGGATTTGCGGAATGAGCAGCAGCGGTATGGTAATGTAGATGGACACTATCGAACTCAGGCACTGTGACAGTATGAGCCCGGTCAGACCGGCAAGGAAGGCCGATATGAACAGTATGCCCCACCACAGCAGGAATGTGCCGTGCAGGCCCATGATGGCGTTGCCCACCACCACGAACAGCAGTGTCTGGATTAGTGTGGCCATGGCCACGAACAGAATCTTGGACCATATGTAGCTGCCGTGTGAAAGGCGCAGGAACTTTTCGCGTTTCAGTATGGCGCGGTCCTTGATTATCTCCTCTGCGCTGCCGCTCATGCCTATAAAGGTCGATACGATGATTGCCATGAAGAAATAGGACACCAGATTGCGGTTGTCCATGACGCTGTAGCCCTCGACCGGCTTGTATTTGGTCAGCAGCGCGCATATAAGAGCCAGCACAGGAGCCTCTAGCAGAGTGATTAGCAGGTACTGCATGTCCGTGAGCTTGGCCTTCAGGTTGCGCTGCAGGAAAATCCACATCTGGCGCAGTTTGGAAGGACGCTTCTGGTTTGTGGGAGGAACATCGGTAACCTGGGCGGCACTGTACTGGGGTCTGTCCTCAAGATACAGCCTGTGCCATTCCTCAGGGCTGGTCTTGCGCTTCTCAGTCAGCTTGCCGCTGTCGTCCAGAGCCTTCTCATCAATTATGTTGAGCACAATCTCCGGGTTCACATTGCCGCAGCGGCTGCATGTGGTGGTGGCCGCATCGGCATAGTTTGCCGCGTTCTTGAAATATCCCACTGCCTCTATGGGGTTGCCGTCAAACACCGGGTAACCGCCCTTGTCAAGCAGCCACAGGCGGTCAAACAGCTTATATACGTCACTTGACGGCTGGTGTATGTTGACCACAATGAGACGGCCCTTGTAAGTCTGTTCCTTGAGCAGGTTCACCACCTTCTCCGTGTCAGTCGATGACAGGCCCGATGTGGGTTCGTCAAGGAACAGGACGGCCGGTTCACGTATCAGTTCAAGTGCAATGTTCAGACGCTTGCGCTGACCGCCTGAAATGTATTTGTTTATGGGCGAACCCACCTTCAGATCCTTTGCCTGGTCCAGACCCAGGTCTGTCAGCGTTGCCATGACGCGGCGGTCAAGCTCGTCGTCCGGCATCTTGTCAAAGCACAGTTTTGCTGTGTACCAAAGGTTATGATACACAGTCAGTTCCTCAATCAGAAGGTCATCCTGCGGCACGAATCCGATGAGTGACTTTGCATCGGACTCTGTAATGCTGTGGCCGTTTATGGTTATTGTGCCCTCCTGCGGGATAATGCCGCCGGTAAGGATGCTCAGGAGCGTTGACTTGCCTGTGCCGCTGCCGCCCATGATGGCCACCAGTTCACCGCCGTGCAGCGTGAAACTCAGGTCGTGCATGCCGAACTTGGGGTTGTTTGCAAAACGGAAGTTTATGTCACGGCCGCAAAGTTCAATGTCTGCTGTGGCGGCATCGGACTCATAGCGCTTCATGATGACCGAATAGTATGCCGGCTGGCATTTGGAGCACTTGAGCACGCCGCATTTCTCCCATACCTGGAACACGCCGGGCATGACGGGAATGTCCTCCATGAGAACGATGTCCCTGCCTGTGTATGTGAAAAGCAGCAGGTTGAATCCGTGCAGGTAAAGGGTCCTGAGCGGTTTTTCACCCTGCATGCCGAATTCGTGCAGCAGAACGCCGTTGTCCGGACGCTCAATGCCCTGAACGTAGTCTGTCAGTATGCCCAGCAGAGCGGAATCAATCTTGAAGTTGTCAGCCACAATGCCGAACAGCGTGTTGTCGGCGTGGTCCATGCCGCAGAATTCCATCAGACGCAGCAGCATGAGAATCTGGTCCTGAGCGGATATCCTGGCCTGCAGCTTTGAGCAGATGCCGGCTACAACCATGTCCTTGTCCAGATCCGGTGTCTCATCATAAAAACCGCGCAGGTCATTGTACAGGTTCATGTACGACTGCGGGTTGCGTATGCCGAAATGGCGTTTCAGATAGTTCTTGATGATGCCTTGTGTCCCTTCCGCATCCAGACCGTTGCTGGAGCCGAACAGGGCGAAAAGGTTAATCAGGCTGGACAGTATAATATCATTCATGACTTGCGCTGTATCTGAAATGCAAATATAAGGAATTTTGATTTTGTGCTGCGCACACGCACGTGTTAAAAAGGCACAAAAAAAACACGGACCGCTTGGGCCCGTGTTTTACGTCTCACTCGTGAAACGTGTCCAATTATTCCGTGTAGCCGTTCATGATCAGTGTCATGGAGTTCTTCTGCTTGAGAATTTTTTTGACACTCTTGGCTACATCCTTTGCAGTGACCTTGTTCAGAGTCTTCTCCCAGTCTGTCAGCTGGTCCACACCGGTGGTCAGCCACTCGCGCATCACAGACTGATAGAAACTGTTCTCGCGAAGGTTCTCATTGTAGTTCTTGACCATGTATTCCTTGATCTTTGACATGTTCTCATCGGACGGACCGGTAACTGCAAACTCATCCAGAATGTCAATGATCTTTTCGTTAAGGTCAAGAGCACGTGCCGGATCGGTCTGGTAAACAATCTGGACATAGCTCTTCTTTGAAGGCTCGTTCTGGGTACCCGGAACCACTGACACTCCGTATGTGCCGCCTTCCTTTTCACGGATCTCTTCGGTATAGACAATGTCCAGCACCTGACCGGCAATTTCATTGGCCAGAATATCCTTCAGGCTGTACTTTGACTTGCCGTTCCAGAAGAACACCACTGTAGCCATCTCCTGCTCCATCTTGCGGTCAAATGACAGATTCCTGACACCCTGCCCGAAATCGCTCACGTTGCGGTACTTTTCAGCCTTTGCACCGGTAACGGGCAGAGAACCCAGATACTGCTCAATCAAGGGCACGAACACTTCCTCGTCAATTGCACCGGTAAAGATGAAGTCAAAGTCCGATGCATTGGCAAAACGCTCCCTGCCAATCTGCATGATGCGCTCATAATCAACGTTGTCAACATCGGCGGCCTTCATCTGGGTGTTGCGCGGGTTGTTGTCATACAGCAGGAAATACAGTGAATCCTGCAGAGCGGTGTTCGGCTGGCTCTCGGCATTCTGCAGCACGGCCTTCTGGCGTGTCTGCCATGACTGGAAGGCCTCGGCATCGGACCTTGGAGAAGTGAAGTACAGGTATGTCAGCTGCATCATTGTCTCAAAGTCCTTGGGGGTGGTCGAACCGTTCATGCCCTCACTGAGCATTGAAATGCGCGGGCTTACACTGGCTTTCTTGCCTGCCAGAACCTTGTTGAGGTCAGTCACGTTGAAACTGCCTACACCACCAACTGTGTAAAGACCCATGTTCTTCAGGTTCAGGGCCTCGGATTCGTCATACAGTGACGTTCCGCCCCAGCTGAACGCGTTCATCATTATCTGATCCTTGTTGAAGTCTGTGCTCTTCATATACACCTTGACGCCGTTTGACAGCTGGTACAGCCTGTATCCGAACTTTGAGTCCGATGTCTTGACAACCTTGCCCGGCTGCGGAAGCTCTGAGATGAGCGGCTCATCGGACACGCTGTCAACGTACGGCTCAATGTCCTCGGCGGCCACAGCTGCCAGAATCTCCTTGAGTTCCTGTTCTGAGGGATAAGTCACGCCCTCCTTGTCGGGCAGCATGGAAGCCACAACAAGACATGTGTCGCTTACCAGTTCCTGCATGTAGGCGTTTATGACCTCGACCGGAATCTGCGGTGCCAGCTGCTGCAGCAGAGCATATTCGTTCTCAATGCCCATGATAGGCTCACCGTTTATGAAGTTCTGCACATATTCCTGGCAGAAATCATAGCTCTTCTTCTTTTCGCGCTGGTTGTAGGCCGATTCCACGTAAGTCATCAGCTCGGCCTTGGCACGCTCGAACTCACTTGCGGTGAATCCGCCGCGCACTGCACGCAGCATCTCGCGGTACAGCGTTGTCACAGCCTTCACGTAGTCGTTCTCCGAACTGACCACCAGACCCGTCAGTGCACCCTCGGTCTTTGAAAGGAAGAAATCCTCATCGTCCATCTGTGCCTGAATGAATGGAGGCTCGGCCTGCTGTGTCATCTCCTGGAAGCGCTGGCTCATCATCATGGACACCAGGTCACCGGCAACATCGGTAATAAGGTAGTCCAGAGTCAGCTTCTGGTCTGGAGTGATGGGGTCATGCTTCATCCAGATGTATGTCTGTGCGTACGGCATCTCCTTGTCCTTGGCCAGGGCAATGATAGGCTCAGCGTTCTTTTCAATCGGAATATACACGCGCTCAGCCGGATCTGCGGGCATCTGAATCGGGCCGAAGATCTTGCGTATGCGTGCCTCAATGTCATCGACATCAATGTCACCGACTACAATAATACCCTGCTGGTCAGGACGATACCACTTTTCGTAGTAGTCCTTGATAGCCTGATACGGGAAATTGTCAATGACCTCAACAAGTCCGATGGGCAGACGCTGTCCGTAGCGGTTGCCCGGATAAATCTTTGGCAGGAGCTGCTCATACAGACGTATGCTGGCGTTGCGGCGCTGGCGCCACTCCTCATGTATCACGCCGCGTTCGTCATCAATGTCCTTGTCATTCAGCGACAGTCCATCGGCCCAGTCATACAGAATGTACAGGCATGAGTCAATGGCTGTTGGCTGCACTGCAACCGGCACATTGTCAATGTTATATACGGTCTCGTCAATGCTGGTGTAGGCGTTCAGGTCACCGCCGAACTGCACGCCGATAGACTGGCAGTAGTTCACAATGCCGCCTGCCTTGAAGTGCTTTGAACCGTTAAAGCACATGTGCTCCAGGAAATGCGCCAGACCGCGCTGCTCCTCCTCTTCCAGAATTGAACCTACCTTCTGGGCAATGTAGAAGTTGGCCTGCCCCTTGGGCTCCTCATTGTGACGGATGTAATAAGTCAGTCCGTTCTCCAGCTGACCTATGCGTACTGCGGGGTCAACCGGCAGTTTTGGCATTTCAGGCTGCTGTGCCTGAACCATAGTCAGCGCCGCAATGGCCAGCGCTGCTGTCATAAACAATCTTTTCATGATGTATTTTCAAATTTGCTGCAAAGATAGACACCATTTCCTGCATTTTATTACACTTTTCCCTGCAAAAATCAAAACATGCGTTTCACGAGTGAGTCGTGAAAGGTGTCCAAAAACGCACTGACCTGCCTAAGAGCTACCTGCAGCGCACTTGAGTTCGTCATTTGGGCCGTTTCACGAGTGAGTCGTGAAAGCCTGCCTGTTGACAACTTTCCGCAACTTTCCTCAGTGTGGCGGGACAACCGGCGGACAAAAGCAGTACCTTTGCAAAAAATTACGGAAAATATTCACAAAGGGACACATAACATGAAGTTAACCAATCAGTTAGAGCATTTTGAAGGTTTCATCTGGAAACGTGAGATCAACGTACGTGACTTTATCCAGCACAACTATACCCCGTACACAGGTGACGGCAGTTTTCTTCAGGGACCCACGGACAAGACGCGCAAAGTCTGGGACAAGCTGCAGAAAATGTTCGAAACCGAACGCGCAAAAGGCGTCTATGACGCAGAGCAGAAACTGCCGCAGTCACTGACCACCTACGGCGCAGGCTATATAGATAAGGAGAACGAAGTCATTGTCGGACTCCAGACCGATACCCCGCTCAAGCGCGGAATCTTCCCACGCGGCGGCATACGCATGGTCGAGACCGCACTCAAGGCCTACGGCTACGAACTTGACCCCGCCACAAAGGAAATCTACACGCTGTACCGCAAGACACACAACGAAGGTGTGTTCTCGGCCTACAACAACGACATACGTGCAGCACGCCACGCGCACATCATAACCGGCCTGCCCGATGCCTACGGACGCGGCCGCATAATCGGTGACTACCGCCGCATAGCCCTGTACGGCGTGAACAACCTGATTGAAGAGAAGAAACGCTTCCTTGAGCGCCTTGACATACAGGAAATGACCGAGGAATGCATACGCCAGCGTGAGGAGACATCGGAACAGATCAAGGCCCTGAACGACTTTGTCAGGATGTGCGCGGCCTACGGGTTCGATGTCACACGTCCCGCACAGAACGCGCGTGAGGCCGTCCAGTTCGTATATTTCGGCTACCTTGGCGCAGTCAAGGACCAGGACGGAGCCGCCATGTCGCTTGGCCGCACATCGACCTTCCTGGACATATTCATCGAGAACGATCTAAGGAACGGCACACTGACCGAGTCCGAGGCCCAGGAACTCATCGACCAGCTCATCATCAAGCTGCGCATAGTCCGATTCCTGCGCACACCTGAATACAACGACCTGTTCAGCGGCGACCCCGTATGGGTTACCGAATCGCTGGGCGGCATGGGTGTTGACGGCCGCACCATGGTCACAAAGACCAGCTACCGTTTCCTGCACACTCTTGAGAACCTTGGCCCGGCTCCCGAACCCAACCTGACCGTGCTGTGGAGCACCCGCCTGCCCCAGAACTGGAAGAACTACTGCGCGCAGATGTCCATAAAGACCAGCGCCATACAGTATGAGAACGATGACCTTATGCGTCCCGAATACGGTGACGACTACGGCATTGCCTGCTGCGTCAGCCCCATGAAGATTGGCAAGCAGATGCAGTTCTTCGGTGCACGCGCCAACCTGGCAAAGTGCCTGCTGTACGCCATCAACGGCGGCCGTGATGAGATGACCGGCCAGCAGGTAGGCCCCGACTACGCACCGATTACATCGGACTATCTGGACTATGATGAAGTCATGTACAAGTTCGAGAACATGATGCGCTGGCTGGCCAAGACATACGTAAATGCCTTGAAGATAATACATTACATGCATGACAAGTATGACTACGAGGCATACCAGATGGCTCTCATTGACGGTGACGTGCTGCGTACCCGCGCAACCGGAATTGCAGGCCTGAGCATCGTGGCTGACAGCCTTGCAGCCATCAAGTTCGGCAAGGTCAGGGTCATACGTGACGCATCGGGCCTGGCTGTGGACTTCAAGCAGGAAGGTGAATACGTGCCGTTCGGCAACAATGACACTAGAACTGACAACCTGGCGCTTATGGTCACGGAAAAGTTCATGGAGTTCCTGCGTCAGCACGAGACCTACCGCGGCGCCACCCCAACCCAGAGCATCCTTACCATAACCAGCAACGTAGTCTATGGCAAGAACACCGGAGCAACCCCTGACGGCCGTGCAAAGGGCGTGCCTTTCGCTCCGGGCGCCAACCCCATGAACGGACGTGACTGCAAGGGCGCTGTGGCCGCACTCTCATCAGTGGCCAAGCTGCCGTTCCAGCACAGCTATGACGGCATTTCATACACCTTTGCCATCAGCCCCGCCACCCTTGGCAAGTCCGATGACGCCAAGGTCGGCAACCTGGTCGGCCTCATGGACGGCTACTTTGCCCCGGACGGCGGTCACCACCTGAACGTCAACGTCTTTGACCGCGAGCTTCTGGTTGACGCCATGGAGCACCCGGAAAAGTACCCGCAGCTGACCATACGCGTAAGCGGCTATGCCGTGAATTTCGTCAAGCTGACCCGTGAACAGCAGCTGGACGTCTTGAGCCGCACCATCAACCATTCACTTTGACACGTTTCACGAGTGAGACGTGAAACTGACCAACGGCTACAGCATACTCTGGCGGGTTCGTCATCTCACGTCTCACTCGTGAAAGGTGTCCAAAAACATGACAGGAAGAATACACAGCATAGAGAGTTTCGGGACCGTTGACGGTCCTGGAATACGGTTTGTGGTGTTCCTGCAGGGATGCCCGCTCAGATGCCCGTTCTGCCATAACCCCGACACCTGGGATCCCAAAGCTTCCGTGCAATACGAATGGACCCCTGAACAGCTGCTGGAGGAAGTCCTGCGCTACAGGAACTACATCAGAAACGGCGGTGTGACATGCTCTGGGGGCGAACCCCTCATGCAGGCCGCCTTTGTGAGCGAATTCTTCAGACTGTGTCAAAGCAAAGGCATCCACACAGCCCTGGACACATCGGGAGCCATACAGGACTACACACCGTTGGAATACACGGACTTGGTCCTGCTGGACATCAAGCCCGGCCAGAAGGACCTGAGCTATCTTGACCATCTGGAAACCGTAGGCAAACCCACCTGGATCCGCCACGTTGTGCTTCCCGGAAAGACTGACCTTACAGAACTTGGCAGGACTGTAGACCGATACAGTTCCGTTGAAAAGATTGAGCTCCTGCCATACCATACCATGGCAGTCAGCAAATACCGTGCGTTGAACATACCCTACCCACTTGAAGGCGTTCCCGCTTTAAGTGAAGAAGAATTAATGAGAGCAAAACTGAGCATAAAGAGCAATACTTCAAAGGAATTGTTATAATTTTGCACCCTGTTATGAAAATTGGGAGAAACATATCAGTTCTGTTAGCATTGATGTTACTTGCCGGCTGCCAGTCTGAGAAGCGCTATGAATCTCAGAAAAAGTCTGATGATGGCGGCTTCACACACCTGTTCACTGAACTTTCTGTCAAGTGTGAAAACGACATGAGCGCCACTTGTGATCTTGTATGCAGCTATGTTCACCCCAACGGCCTTAAGGAGGAAGTCCAGACCAACGGCCGTATCTTCATGGATACCATACTTGTAACCAACGTCAAGACATTCCCCATTGTTCTGAAACTTGAATTGGACGCATCGTCAAACGGAACCGCAACAGGCAGCAGTGACTTGAAATGCAGTTATGGCATGACAGTCAGTTCAGCCAAATCATTGGGCAGCGGAATGTACAAGACCATTGAAGGGGACTATGACAGTGACGCGTTCTCTGTCAAGCAGGTCGAGCCCGATTCAATAGACTTCGTTCTTGACCGTTACCTCCCGATCACCGTGACCGCCACCATCACTAAGGACGGCAAGGTGTCAATCAAATAAAGCGCAGCCCCTTCTCAATCTGTGCAATCACCTGAAAGGCATCAGGTCCGATGCCCGATACCACTGCCAGCCTGCCCTTCTTGGGCTCCAGGCACAACACCACAATCTGTCTCTCCTCATCGGCCCAAGCCTGGAAACCGTATGCCTTGCGGTTGTTGAACGTGCATTCGAACAAAGGGTTATAGTCATCGGGATCGTCGTCATCGAACCCCACCATGTCAAGGAAATTCGTGAATGCCTGGTCCTGCGCCGTGGAATCGTCAGGCATTGCGGCATATTCCACATCGGCCTCCATAAGCCCGCAGACCGCATGTGCGCCGCCTGTCTCAAAAGTCACCTTCCACGGCTGTGGCAAATCAAGTGTAAAGTTCATTCCGCGTAATATATGATAGATCTGAGATAAGTCATCTCCTTCATCCTCAGTTCTGCCTTGTCATAGCAACGGCAGTCATAGTTGGTCCAGTTGTACTCATGGTCATAATAAGGGGCATAATGTTCGGTCTTTGGGCTGTCCGCCCCGTTCACTTCAACCACGCCCATCACCCTGTCATGCAATTCGTTCAAGGTGTATGTCGCGTTCATGACACTTCCTGCCTGGCGTGTCCACGTGCCAAGATCACTGACTGACTTGAGTGTCAGGTAGCGCACATTGTCATCATAGCGGTAACGGTAGCCGTCACAGTCAATCAGGCTGAACATGCCGTTGTCCCTGTACAGGACCTGCAGCACGTCACCTTGCGTATAAGGCTTTCCGTTCCTGTATTCCCATTCAATGGACGTACAAGATATGGTGTCAGAGCCTGCCATCCGCGTCTGTGTCATGCAGAGCTTTTCATCCTTGAACACGTAAGTCTTATGCATGGTGCCGGCTGAATCAGTGGTATGCATTGCTGACAGGTCACGCAAAATGGTGCCGTCCGTAAACAGCCGCTGTATGGACGTTTCCGTCTCAAGATAGCCGTCAGTTGCAACAAGCATGCCCGTGTTGGCGTATTCGAATTCCCAGACAGTTGTGTCCGGCTTTTCAAATGACACCTTCACCATACGCACAATGCGGTTCAGGTCATCGAACTCACGTGTGACCGTATAATCGGGAATATACTCCTTGCCCAGCCCCGGCAGATAATGCTCAACCAGTGTGGCGTTGCCTTTGCCGTCAAAAGACACTACCGTCTTGTCAACGGTAGCATTTATCTCCTCAATCTGCTTCACTTTGCCCCTGAATCCCAGCTTCTGCAGGTCCGTCCTGTACCAGAAATCCGTCTCATACCACTCCGGCCCCGCCTTCTGGCTTATCCTATAGACCGATGTTGACGATTCCGATTTCAGGATCAGTGACGTGCTGCGCTCCTTCGCCGTAGTATTCTCTTCCACGTACAATTTCACACGGTCATCCTTTCCGTTGCCCGATTTTTTTGACACGGAACACCACTCCCCGCCATTGGCAATGGAAATGGCCCATGGAATGCCGTCGTTTATTGTCAGCGTGGTAGAATCGGCCACATCGGTAAATGTCGGCAAAGTTTCATACAGTTTTTCCGATTCAGCCTCATCATACAGTATCTCGCCGCCGCGGCATGATGCCAACGCGCCCAGCAACATGACAGCCGGCAGAATGACTTTTCTCATATTCGTGTGGTTTTCAGTCAATTGTTCATCGCAAAGATAACACTTTTTCACCGTTTTACGAGTGAGTCGTGAGAGTGTCCAAAAAAAGAAAAGTGCACCTTGGCGGTGCACTTCCACTTTGTCATTTCTTGAGCATGTTCTCCTTTGACATCGGACTCCAGGGACCGTCCTGCGCCATGAATATTATGGCAAGTTCGAACACCTGGAACGTGTGCCACTGGCCCTGCGGGATGTTCACGCCGAACACGCCGGTGTCTCCGCCCAGGTGGATGCGCTCCTTCTCCACGCCGTTGTCGTTGTAGATTATTGCGTCCATGCGGCCGCGCAGCAGGATTATGGTCTCCGATGAGCTGGCGTGCTTGTGGATCTTGGTCATTGTACCCGGCAGCATGACGTTCAGCATGCGCTGTGACTGGTCCTCTTCCGTGTCTCGCAGGTCATAGTTCATGCGCAGACGTGCGCTCTCCTGAGCCTGAGTCTGCAGGCGGTCAAGCAGATCTTCATCCAGCACAACCTGCTTGTTGACGAATGAACGGTCCATGCCGCGGAACACCTTGAGCATCTCCTTGCGGACAGCCTCAATGTCACCAATCTCACCGTCAACCTCGCGGTACTTGCCTGCGTTCTTGTAGTATTCAATAAGCGGCTCGGTCTGCTTGTGGTACGTTGCAATGCGGTTCTTTATGGTCTCCGGGTTGGCGTCATCGGCACGGCCCTCAATCTCGGCGCGGTGTGCCAGACGCTTCTGTATGGTCTCGTCCTGGATCATTATTGAAATCACGGCGTTCACCTTCTCGCCGCGTTCTGCCAGAATCTTGTCCAGGTCCGATGCCTGACCAAGCGTGCGTGGAAAACCGTCCAGCAGGAAGCCCGATTTGTCCGGATTGCTCTCAAAGAGTGACTTCATCATGCCCTCGACCACCTCATCGGGCACCAGCTTGCCGGCCTCGATCAGGCTCTTTGCCTGCTTGCCCAGCTCTGTGCCTGCGGCTATCTCGTTGCGGAGCAGTTCTCCGGTACTTACGTGCATAAGGTTGTACTTCTCTGCCAGGCAGCCTGCCTGTGTGCCCTTGCCAGCTCCTGGAGGGCCAAAAAGGATGTAGTATTTCATATTGGAAGGTTATGTTTTTTCTATCGCGCGAAATTACACAAAAAATCAAAACGTTATCATCGGATTTCCGGGGTTTTGGCTGGTTCGTGCGTGTTTGTTGGACACTACAGAACAGTCACCTGCCCCACAATACGCTCACACGCGGAATGCCGTGCGCTAGTGTCCGCGGTTTCGCAGGTTTGTGCGTATTTTGCGGACACTACGGAACGGGAACAGCCCCAACAATACGCTCACACGCGGAAAGCCACGCGCTAGTGTCCGCGCCAGCGCAGGTTTGTGCGTATTTTGCGGACACTACGGAACGGGAACTGCCCCTACAATACGCTCACACGCATAATGCGCAGTCGTAGTGTCCGAAAACAAACAAAATCCGGAAAATAGCCATTGGCAGTCCAAAATATGCACTACATTTGTCTTCTGGAAGAACACTTGAATCCAATACATATGAGACAACTTTACAGTATCTGTTTCGCTTCGCATGACGAAGTTATGTTCCGGGATGAATCGGACTACAACATGTTCACTAATCTTATGGCGGTTGCGGCGTTCCGCACAAAAACCGAACTTCTGGCCGATGCAATCATGTCAACGCATGTGCATTTCGCGCTGATGGCCGATGATCCCAGCCAGTTTGTAGCATCGCTGCGCCAGAGCTACGGACGGTATTTCAACCACAAATATTCGCGTAAAGGACGTCTCGGTCCTAAAGGTTTCTATCAGGACGTCTGCATCGGATTCAGACACAAACTGCAACTGGTCTGCTACATTCTCAGAAACGGACTGCATCATGGCCAGTGCGCAACGGCTTTCGGCTACAGGCACAGTACCATCGGTTCAGTCTTTAACCGGGATATGGGCCGGCAACAGAGTCCGATAATAACGTCAAGAGCGGAAATCCAAGCGTGGCTGCCCCGTGGAGCCGATTTTCCGGATACTTTTTACATGAATGACCAGCATGTGCTTATGCGCGAATCTTTCATGGAGATTGGCACACTGGAATCATCGTTCTTTTCAACAGCGCGCAATTTCATGTATCAGATGAACCGGATTACTGATGAGTTCTGGATAAATGAGCAGTTGGAGGACAAGGGCAAGGAGGAGCTTGTGACGCTTTTCAACGTGGAGAAGGCATTTGACAGAAAGAGCGTTGAGATGATGCTGGTTTCCGAAAAGGGAACGAAATACAATCCTTCCATCCCCAATGATACCGAAGTGTGCCAGATTATTGACCGTGATCTGATAAGTAAAGGTAAGTCTGCTTCAATTTATTCACTTTCCGATGCGCAAAGGCAGAAGATTGCCGTGCAGTTGCAGAAGGAATTCAAGATTCCAAAGTACAGAGCATACAGGTGCCTGGCATTGCCGCTGGCATGAAAATGACTGCTGCTTCTTATGGACGGACACTACGGACAGCGAATCAACCTCACAATACGCTCACACGCGGAAAGCCCCGCGCTAGTGTCTGCGGTTTCGCAGGTTTGTGCGTATTCTGTGGACACTACGGAACGGGAACTGCCCCCACAATACGCTCACACGCGGAAAGCCACGCGCTAGGGTCCGCACCAGCGCAGGTTGTGCGTATTTTGCGGACACTACGGAACGGGAACATCCCCCACAATACGCTCACACGCGGAAAGCCTTGCGCTAGTGTCCGCGGTTCCGCTGGTTTGTGCGTATTTTGCGGACACTACGGAACGGGAACTGCCCTCACAATACTCTCACACGCGGAATGCCGTGCGCTAGTGTCCGCGCCAGCGCAGGTTTGTGCGTATTTTGCTGACACTACGGACAGCGAACAGCCCCCACAATACGCTCACACGCGGAAAGCCCCGCGGTAGTGTCCGCAGCACAATACAGAACGGGCCCCGACGACAGCCGGAGCCCGATATGTTCAGCACAAAAGCACAAATGCACCAGATTATTCCTCAGCCTTTGCGAACATCTCCTTCAGTTTGGGCAGGTAGCCCTTGCCCAGGACTATGCCGCAGCCAATCACGAAACCGAAGAACGTGAAAATGACCAGCTTCTTTGCGCGGCTGTTGCTGGGCTGCATGGGCACCTTGACCGGCTGGATTACCGTGAATGTTGGGGTGTCCTTCTTGACCTGCATCTTTGCGGCTTCAAGCTGCTTGGCCATATCCGTATAAAGCGAGTTTGCAAGATTGTACTTGGCCTGAATACGCTCACTCTCAATGCGCGCACGCTTTGAAACAGTTTCAGTGGTGCGGTCAATGACATTTGCAAGTGCCACCTGGCAGGCTTCGGCCTCGGCCTTGACCTCGTCATAGCGGGCCTGGATGTAGTTCAGTTCATTCTGGGCCTTTTCCGTGCGGAAACGGGTAATCTCGTCCTGCAGCAGCTGCTGGGCCTTCATGGCCAGTTCTGCCGTCTGAATGGGCTCAATGCCGTTCACCGTCAGTGTCAGCGTACCCTCCTTCTTGTCAGCCAGCAGCGACACCGCGGTACCCATGGACTTGAGCATCTTCTCTTCATCCTTGGTCACCACAATGGGCTTCAGAACCTCCTCTTCAGTACCCACTCCACCGGCTGGCAGCACAATCTCGGGCGCCTCCTTCTTAAGCTTGCCAAGAATTACACCCGGAAGTCCGATGGTGTATTTCTTCACGTTGTCAAAAAACGTGGCCTTGGCATATTCCTTGTAATAAACCATCATGCTCACGGCGGTATCGGCCTTTGAGTAATGCAGCGGAGCGTACATCAGTTCCAGCTGGAACGGGACGCTGCTCACAATCTGCGGATATACAATAGGTGACAGGTCTGCCGTCTGGGACGTGGTGGTCAGGTCAACGCCTGCAAGCGCTGCCAGACTGCTCAGTGACGAACTGGACTTTGAAGCCACCTGCGGAACCATCATTGTGGTGACCTGGTATGTGCGCTTCATTGTCAGAGCAGACACAAGACCCAGCACCATGAACACGCAAGTCCATATTATCACGGTCTTTTTGCCTTCCCACAGCTGCTTTGCAAGGGCCATCATGTCAAGGCCATCATCCACCATAGGGGGCATGTTGTTCATATTTTCATCCATGGCTTACTTCAGTCTGTCAACAAGAATAATCAGTGAGAAGACCGATGTCAGGGTGCTGACACTTGAGTTCAGGGTCTGGCCCCAGTTGATCTTCTCCTTAGGAGTCTCAAGTCTTTCACGCTTGTCCTCATCAAAACGCATTGTAATCACGCCACCGGGTTCGACAGTCGGATACTTGCGTATGAAACCAAGGTGCCTCTTTGTTGATTCCGTCTGGTTGTTGGGGAACGTCACGGTCACGCTGTTCTTGTCTGCCAGCTTCTGGAAACCGCCTGCATAGTGCTTCACGTACCACTTTGCGGAATGCTTGCCCTGGTAGATCATGAGCTTCTGGGTAGCGGAATACTCTTCAGGTACATACTGTGCCATGCGTGTTCCGGTCTCGCGTATCAGAACCGTATTCTCAAGACGGACAATGTTTATCACGTCACCGTCCATCAGTATGGGATCGGACTTTACCTTGCCCTTGCTGCTCTTGACCTCACGCAGGTCCAGTCCGATGTTGCCGCGGTTGTTGTACGTGCGGAACAGACGTGCGTACGGGTCAGCGTCATCAAGCAGGCCGCCAGCCATCTCAATTATCTCCCAAAGCTGGGTCTTGTTGTCCTCAAGCACGTACTGGCCGGGATACTTGACACGGCCGCTTATCTCCACCGTACGGCCCATGGTAAAGTTGGGGGTCATGCGCACCACAATGTGGTCGTATGGCTGCAGCTGGAAATCCTCAAGGGTGTTGTAGTCCTCATCGACCTTAAGGGTAATCAGGTCCAGCTTGGCCTCGTCCTTGTCATCAATGTTCACGCGGAACACCTCAACGCGGTCATAGGCAGCGCCAACCTCAAAGCCGCCGGCCATGGTAAGCATGTCATGCACACTAAGAGATGCGTCATATGTGGTGCCGAACGGAGACTTGACTGCACCGCTCACGCGGACCTCACCAACGTTGGTGAATGTGGTGTTGTCATAAATCTCCAGCTTGTCACCCGGCTGCAGCAGGGTGTCACCGTCCTTGTCAAGACTGATGGAAATGTACTCCATCTTTGACGGGTTGGTCAAATCCTTGCGGCTTATGTATGCCACGGGGAACACGCTGGGTTTCAGGCCTCCTGCATATTCAATGGCCTGTGTCACGGTCATGCGGTCGTTCAGACCGAATGTGCGGGTGAACGGGTCACGCACCTGGCCGCGGACCTCGATCTGGGCAACGTCACGGTAATCGGCCTGCTCTGTAATGCGTACCTTGTCCCTGCCCTGCAGCTGGAAGTCGGGGTTGCCGTTCTCGCCGGGGAAAGGAACGGTCAGGAATTCAACAGTCTCATCGGGACGTGTGCGCTCAACGAATGCAAAATTGGTCTTTGCCGTATATTTGAGCTGTGCCTTGTCAATCAGGGCCTTCAGGCTTGAGTTGGTCTCCAGGTCATAGTTGCCGCCGTAGAACACGGCACCTTCAATGGCCACGTAGTTTTCAATGGGCTTGCTGGCTTCACGCACGCGGACAATGTCACCGTTTGCAAGGTCAACCCTCTGTGTGCCGTTCATGACACTGTTAAGGTTGTATTCAATGTAGCGCTTCTCGCCGTTCTCCATGCGCTCAACCTGCAGGTATTCGGGATAGACGTTGTACTTGAGGCCGCCAGCATAGTCAATCAGGTCCCTGACGGTCTCGCCATCGACCATCTCATAGCGCATGGGCCTTATCACTGAACCTTCTATGCTTACAAGTTTCTGGGCCACCGGAACGAACATGATGTCACCGTTCTGCAGATCAAAGCTGCCCATGCCTGTGCCGTTCATGTACTTGTACAGGTCAAGCGTGCTTGTCTTGCCGCCGCGTGAAAGCTGTATGTTACGTACGGAACCTATTTCGGTGGGACCGCCGGCTGCTGCCAGAGCGTTGAACGCCGTGTTCAGGGCCGATACGGTGAAACCGCCGGCAACACCAACCTCACCGTAAATGCTGACCGTCATTGTACGTGCAGTTGAAATGGTCACTGCAATCTGGTCAGGACGGAAGGAGTAATGTGAAGCAAGTTTCTTCCGGACAGCCTCACGGGCCTGTGCCAGAGTCATGCCCCTCAGGAAAATCTTGCTTGAGCCGGCAGGCTGGATGGAACCGTTAGCACCAACGCGCTGGTGTATCTCGGTCTGTGAAGAACCGAATATTGAAATGTGGACCTCATCGCCCTCACCCAGCACGTAGGTGTCAGGGGCCTGGGCGCCGTCTGTGGTGCGGAACACATCCAGAGACTTGTTGGTGAACAGTGAGTGTCCGTAAATGTTGCCTGTGGCCACAGTGCCCATGTTCTCCTGAAGGGCGGCCTCGGCTGCAGCTTCACCGCTTGTAGTCTGGGCTATCTGTTCCGGAACTGCTGCTGCAATGAAATCATTTCCTGCAGCGGCTGCAGGAGCTGCCTTTGCTGCCTTCTCGGCCTGCATCTGGTCCAGGATTGCCAGCACTCTGTCCTGATAGCCGGCATAGTCAGCCGGTGAAATGTTGTCCACGTCAATGCCCTCGGATAGCGGACGGTTGCGTACTTCGGTCTCATTCAGACCGCGTTTCTGGAGCTCGGCCTGCGCCATTGACATCATGGTGGCCGATTGTCCGTAAACCGCCAGCGGCAGCAGGACAAACAAGGTTAACAGTAGTTTCTTCATATAGTTGTTTTGCGTTATTTTCCAATTCGGCCGCAAAGTTAGCAAAAATCCCTTACACGCGCGCACCGTGCACGCGTATTATTTGCGGTCACCCGGAAGGTGCGCGTCGCGGCAGAAGTCAAGGGTGCGGTAATAGCTGTTGATCAGGGTGTCCTCTTCAAGAGGCAGGTACATGCTCAGGCCGCAGCAGCGGTCAATCTTCAGGGGTGCCATGGCATTGAATTCAGGGGTGTGCTGCTCCATGAGAACCACGCGGCTCAGGTCCAGACGGCCGCCGAATATGTCCTGCATGTCGTAAAAATAGCGGTATTCGCCGCTGCAGCCCATCTTCTGCACTGAAGAACGGTCAAGAGTGTCAGGAATGCCACCCAACTGAGCAACCTGTGCAGCCAGGTCCTCAAGCTCTGCTGTACGTACCAGAGCCACGGTTCCGCCCACCGATGTGCGCACCATGTAGTCGTTGCAGATCTGCTCCAGATTGGGTCTGTCCGATGCAAACAGCCGCTGTGGCAGACGCGCATAGTCAAAGCCGTCGGCCGGAATCTCGGTCTCGGACACAACCATGTAGTCACAGCAGTCACGCAGCTGGTAAACGACCTCGACGGCCCCCATGTAGCATGCGTCCATGATAATGTAGTCAAAGTGCACCGGCAGCGCAGCGGCAAAGTCACGTATGTCGGTCTCACGCATGTTCCATTGCGACTTGTGGAAACGGGCTCCTATTGCGCGCGTCTTCACGGTGTCATCGGCCGGCAGCCAGCCCGTGCCGTGAGAACTGTACAGCAGGCCGTAGCGGCTTGCCGGGAAACGCTCTGCAATCTCAGTCAGGACCGAATTCAGATTGTCGGGATCAGTGTAGTCAAAGTCTGTGGGATAACGCTTCAGGGTATCCAGAACCGCCTTTCCGCCTTCAGAATACGCACGTATAAGGACTGGTTGCGTAGGAACGTCATACTGCTGCGTTGACTTGTAGCGGTGGCCCTCCATTGCATACGGAGAGCAGTGTGAGAAAATGACCACGGCATTGCTGCTGCCCTTGGCCGGCAGGCTGCCCTTGGTCAGTTCAAGTTCAATGTTGGTGGCTATGTTGCCCGACAGGTTGTTGTACCCCGCCATGAACATGACCAGCACATGGCTGTCATCGGCTTCAGGCTTGTCATCACTGCATGCGGCAGACAGCAGCAGTGCGGGCAGTATGTACTTGAACCATCTTGTCTTCATCGGACCGGATCCTTACCGCATGCAAAGATACGCAAACCGCATGAATTGCAGCAGGGTTACTGTATTTTTATGTATCCGGACACCGTATCCGGCTGTCCGGTGTGTCTGCGCCCTGTCATTCAGATCAATCCTTTCAAATTCCATCAGTAACTGAAATTCCCTTTTAAAGAACAACAATTTGAACAAATATATTATGATTTGGTCTATTTTTGCAACAATATTGATATTTATAAACAGACATATGAAAAAGACATTGGGTAGAATTGCCCTGCTGGCACTTGCGGCAGGCTGCATGTACAGCTGTAAGGAAGACAAGATCACTGAAGGCGGCAGTGGGGAAAATACGCCGCAGCAGCTCACATCGCTGCCCACCGTGTACATTGACACGGAGAACGGCGCACCCATAGAATCAAAGGAGAACTATATCAATGCCGATGTAAGGATGGTTGCAGACGGTGAGACCGAGCTGTCGTCATCGGCCCGGATACGCGGACGCGGCAACTCCACCTGGAGACTTGACAAGAAGCCCTACCGCATTTCATTTGACAGCAAGCAGGCATTTGCCGGTGAAGACAACGCCAAGGCCAAGAAATGGGTCATGCTGGCCAACCATGCGGACAAGACCATGCTCAGGAACAGCACCGCATTCTTCATTGCCGGCCAGCTGGGACAGCCCTTCGTTCCAAGTTCGCGTTTCGTGGACCTGGTGCTGAATGACAAGTACGTTGGAACGTATGAGATATCGGACTTCCTTGAAATCAAGAAGGACAGGATAAACGCCGGTGACACAGGCTTCTTTGTCGAGGCTGACGGATCCTACGGCAACGAGAAGGAAAGCTCATGTTTCTTCTCAGGCAAAGGCATACCCTTCACCATCAAGGACCCCGATGCCGATGACATGTGGCCGCAGCAGATCCAGTACATAAAGGACTGCATACAGCACTTTGAGGACGTGCTTTTCAGCGACAGCTGGCTGGATCCCGTAAACGGTTACAGGGCTCTGGTTGACTCCACGTCACTGGTGTCATGGTTCCTTACCTGTGAATTCACCGCCAACATAGACTCATACTGGAGCGCCAACGTCTATTCCATGGGTGACGGCCGCATGTATTTCGGCCCCGTGTGGGACTTTGACATTGCGTTCAACAACTGCAACCGCATGGGAGACGTAAGTGAAAAGATGATGATGGCTGCCGGATTCGGACGCAACCTTATAGGAATATGGGTAAAGCGCATGTGGAGCGACCCGTGGTTCAGACAGCTGGCCGTACGGACCTGGCATGAGGCCCATAACGGCGGCATTGTGAACGCAGTGACCGCACACATTGACCGCATGGCCGCAGAGATTAGCCAGTCACAGCAGCTGAACTATCAGCAGTGGAGCATCAACACCCGCTACTACAATGAGATGTACCTGTTTGACACCTACCAGGAAGGCGTCAGCTTCCTCAAGGAATTCATAGGCAAACGTGCATCGTACCTTGACCGCGCATTTGAAAAGGCGCTGACCGACCCCGACGCCCCGGACTTCAACACCAACCCCTTCAAGCCCCAGAACTGGTACTACAACTTCATGGACGAGGTCAACCAGTGGCTGCTTGAATCGGACAACGGCGAACTGTTCATAAGGAGACGTGACCCGCAAAAGTCCGATATCGAATGCTGGAGAATTGTACCCAACAGCGCTGGCACCGCCTTCATGTTCGTTGACAGGGCAAACGGCCTTGCAATCACAGACGTGTCAGAGCAGGACGGCAGTTCATTCGTTTCCGGCACCAGAGTCGCGCTGCAGCAGGCCGATGAGTCCGATGCCCGCCAGTGGTGGCAGATACTTGACTACTACGCCTTCTGGACCATAAGGAACTGCCACACCGGCCTCATTGTCAAGCACGCCTCAACAGAGACCCAGGAAGTTGTGACCGATGCCGACACACCTGAGAACCGTGCCCTGAACAACTTCAAGTGGCACATCATGCTGGCCGAACCCATCGGAGAATAATTGCACAACGGGGACAGTCCTAGGGTGTTAAGT
>JAGHSY010000037.1 GCA_018065615.1 Candidatus Colenecus caballi
AATAATACTGATTCCATTATAGTCTGTTTGAGAAGCCAAAAGTATAACTTTCAAACAGACACTGATGGCTTCAGCCCCCACTAAATTTCGACTGAGCCGAAAACATCGTATGGTGGCATAAAATTTCCACTGAGCCGTGACTAGCTCATACCAATTGTAAATCATTAATTGGTGCAAATCTGGTGCAAATATAAAATGATTGTGCCGTAACTTGTTGATTTTCAACTCGATACAGCACAATCTCCGTGATTCAGTTGGGATTCGAACCCAAGACCCACAGCTTAGAAGGCTGTTGCTCTATCCAGCTGAGCTACTGAACCATCATTTTAGCGGGTGCAAAAATACACTGATTATTCGGGAAATTCAAATATGACGGCTGCTTTTTTGACCAACGGCATAAAATGGCAGCGGCAGCCAATATATGACGAATTCAACTGCGCGCATGACCTTGTCTGACATGCCAAGCAGCACGTCCAGATTGGTATATTTGAAAGTCTCTATCAGCTGGGCAGCCACAAGCATTGTCAGCAACAGGCCTGCAGTAGGAACAGCTACTGAAAGGAATGCTCGGATGCAGTCTGCCGCACAGCGGAATGTATCGGCACTGAAGCCATAGACAACTGACGGAACAACAAGCAGGATGGCAAGCAGAAAAACCGCCCCATCTGCAAGCGGACTTCCTTTAAGTGTTCCTGTCACTCCCAGCAGCAGATGGCTGGGGCCGAAAATGCCGAACAGGAAGACAGACAGAATCAGTGCCATGACCACCGCACTGACAATCAGAGCATTGTGTTCTTTAGGAGACAGATCCTTGGGCGTTGAAAGAGCACGGAAAAAGCCGCTCCCCTTCCCGATTCCTGCCATCAGCATAATCAATACAGCATTACCCATGGGTGCCACGCCTGCCAGTCCGGCCGCATTGCGCACCAGCCAGCGTATGCCCTGGGCACCGATAACACTGTTCAATGTCATCTGGGCCTGACGCAGTTCCACAATGCCGCCTATCCATGACACAAGCATGACAAGCAGCAGAAGCGCCAGATACAGCAATGCCGGATGGAAGCGTCTATTCATCGGCCTCAAGTTTTGCCGGGTCAATTATGTGAAGTTCTATGGCCTTGACAACAAGACGCGTCACATTCACGCCGCGCTGCTCTCCTTCAGGGAAGAGGCGTGAAACCAGGTCTGCCTGACGTTTTTCAAGAGACTTGCTGCTGAAAGGCATGGTACGCAGTTCACTGATCATGTCCTTGGTGTATCCAAGTGCCAGATGACGCAGAAAACGCTCGTCATATTCATCTATCTCATAAGTGATCTGAGCGCTGCGCTGCTGTCCTTCCTCAAGTACGGACTTGCGGTATCTTGCCACCAGTTTCTCAAGGATTGGCTGGTTGAACACATAGTTCTTGCCGGACATCACATCCATAATCTCGCTGCGGGTCAGCAGTTCGCCGGTCTTGAGTACGATGCCGTTGGCACCTGCGTCAAGCACGTCAATCCACAGGCGCTCATTGAGCAGTTCACCGGTAAAGACAAGCACCCTGACAGCTGCAAAATCCTTCTTCAGACGGCGGCAGATATCGACCCCGACGGTGGTGGAACCTCCAAGCCCCAGATCCAGCAGGACCAGGTCCGGCAGGACATCGGACTGCATGAGCGGCCAGAAATCACGCTCTGTCTGAGCTGTTCCGATGACTTCAATTTCAGGTATGTCATTCCTGATTATGGACAATGTGCCCTTCAGTTCCAGTGACACGTCCTCAACGACTATTACTTTAATCTTTTCCATATTCTATATAGCTTTGGGCAAGGTGAACCACACAATGCTTCCCGGCCCTTCATTTTCTGCATTTATCCTGCATCCGGGATGTCCCATGGCCTCATCATGTTCACGAATAATCTGCCGGCACATGACAAGCCCCATATCATCCACGTTGGAAAGCGGTGCAAACAGGTTGTCCGGATCCTGAATTGCGCAATCAGAATGGAATGTAAATCTCACGAACCGTCCGTCTTCATGAACGGTGTAATCCCCCATGCGTTCCTTCAACGTCCCAACAAGGTAATCCAGCAGGGAACGGTCTGCCATGACAGAAAGGCCTGCACCTGCCTGAATCTTCTGCAAGGATACCAGCCTTTCACCGGTCTGAGACAGGGCATACTGGCTCAAGATGCCGAATATTTCCCTGTAGTAGTCTGTTATCTCCAGCATATCGGCCGCATTTGATGAATCCATGTCCTGTGCCAGCTGCAGTATCCGGTTCGGATACCATACCGTCTCATGCTTGAGCGTTGACAGACAGTTGTCCAGCACCAGATTGCTGACATGCAGTCGGTCAGCCTCATACCTGATTCTGCGTGATTCCTCCTGCACCTGCTCAATGTCACGCATGCCTGTCTGGAAACGCAGCACGCAGCTGTACAAGGCCGATGCCAGATAACTGGCAACCATGCCGCTCAGCATGGGCCAGGTCTCATCGGGTTCCTGTTCCAGACGGAATCCGACTGCACCTACGCAACGCTGCACCACAAGCGGCATGGCCTGACACAACCCGTCCTGCGTGGACTGCACCACCCCTGATTCCATGCACTGGCGCATACGGTCAGCAAGGCGTTCGTCAGCCGGTCCGTCCTCATGCACCGCTGTCACAATGCGGTGGTCGTCATCAAGCATGATCATGAGACAACTCATGTCAAACAAGTGGTCCGTCTCAGTGAACATGCCGTCACAGAGACGCTTCAGAACATCGTCAATGTTGAAACTGTCCGGATCTGTCACGACCGTAAGTTCGGATATGCGGCTGACCACACGCATGACCTGCTGCAGGTCACTGCGGTAACGCATCCAGTGACGCGAATGCTGGACATATCTCATCAGAACTATGACAAGAAGTATGGTCACGAACAGTATCAGGGCAATGCTAAGGTTGCTGTTGTACCTTTGCAGTTCACGGCAGTCCTCCTCTATCAGAGTCTCGCTGAAATACATCTTGAACAGTTTCAGATATGCCGCATTGTTATACCTGTAAACTTCCCAGTCCCGCAATGCCAGGGCCGATATGGCTATCTCGTTCCTAAGCCACAGAATGGTCTCATAGTCAGTGGCATAGCCATCCTCCAACCAGAAAGTTTCGGCAGGAACACGTTCATCAAATACTGAAAGCAGCATATCGTCAGCGCCTCCATGTTCAATCCAGTCCTGATCAAGTGTCATGAACGCGGAATCGGCAAACGCCAGAGACTCTTCATACAGTCCCATGGTATTGCAGTTATAGGCCTGATATGCATAGTTGTAAGCCTTCATTATCAGGAAATCGGGCTCATCCTGGGCAAAAGCCATTCCTGGCAGAGCAAACAGCACCAGAATACACACCAGTCTCCTTATGCCTTTTGGCAGGCGGAAAAAGAATCTGCTGCCCCTGCCCGGTGCACTTGTCACACCGAAACTGCACACGGAGAACATTTCATCGGTCTTGCGGTATTTGTCAATTATGCCACGGCAGTTCATAAGACCGAATCCGCTGCCCTTGCGGTCGCGCATATCAGCCGGTCCGATGGTCTCCGGATCATAGACTTTCTCCTCAGTCAGACGGCGCACGTCCTCATCGGACAGCCCTGTTCCGGTATCCGTCACAGATATTTCAACATATTCATCGGACTGGTCAGCCCTTACTGTCACCTGTCCGCCGGCCGGTGTGAACTTACGGGCATTGTCGGCCAGAGTGTTTATCATGAACAGAGTCAGCACACGGTCCGCACGCACAATGGCATCTGTGGGTTCAACCGTAAGATTCACATCCTTCAGCTGGAAACTGCGGCTGCCATGGGCCACAATGTCAAACAGTTCCTGTACTGGAACACTTTCAATGTGCAGTGAGACAAGCCCCTGACGCACCTTGATCCATTTTGTCAGAACATCATTGTAGCCGTTGATACATGAAGCCAGTTCACGGACATATTCCAGGCTCTGTTCATACTGACTGCTGCCAGGTTCAAGTGTCGTCAGACGCAGGATTTCAGCCCTCATACGCTCAATGTAAGGCATACACTCGGCCACCACCTGACAGCAGGTCTTGCGGGCCAGGTTCTCACGCTTGCCCTCATCGGCATGCATACGCTGCAGGTAATTCTGCTTGCCCGCCTGCTTGAGACGTTCCTGCTGCTCCACCAGTTCATCGGCATTGCGTTTTGCAGCCGTCAGATATGGATCCAGCACATTCCTTACGGACTCATCCAGTTCATCAACAGGCCTGTCACCGGTCAGGATGGACTGGCACAGAGCCACAGTCCGTTCCATAAGCTCCACATACCTGCGGTTCGAATCGTCAATGCGGCGCCGGAACACAAGCATGAGCAGGACGCTGAGCGCAATCAGCCCGACAACTCCGTACAGGAGTGCCGTCAGACGTTTGTTGGAGCGTTCCAGCAACATGGTTCGGGCCTCATAGCGGCGGTCCAGACGTATTGTCTTCTGCAGTTCCAGATATATGTTCCTGTTATAGTCCGATGCCTCTTTGTTGTCAAGGCCGGAATACGCCAGGCTGATCTGTTCACGTATTGCGCTCAGACATTCGGGAACAGCCTTATGCGGCGTTTCCCCCATAAGGATCTGCTCCATCATCACCCCGTCTTCACGGTAAAGCGACAGGCTGTCACTGATCATTGACAAGGCCGATGACAGCACATCGAGAGCTTCGGAATAAAGCCCGTTTTCTATATGGCAGGCCGCCAGCAGACGCTGGCTTTCAATCATGCCGTACTGGTCACCGTACGAGGCGAAAAGCTGAATGGACTTCAAGGCCAGCTGCGTAGGGAGCAGTTCATTGCTGACATCGGACGCATTGAGCCTTTGCAGCATGTCACCGCTTATTCCTGACAGCACATTCTGAGTTCCATATTCAAGCAGCAGCCGGCATATTGCACTGATGCTCAGTCCCTGCATGCGCACATTGTCATAGGTTATGCTGCCACGCAGACAGTTGTCCAGGCTTCGCAGACGCTGGGACACGGCATTCCCTGACGTATTCACAAGACCTATTCCAAGACCATGCAGATAAGTGTACATAAGGTAACGGTCATGATCGTCACGCAGGCGGTCATCGGCCGTCACGAATGACATTTCACGGTCCGCCTGCAAGGGCTGTTCCAGTTCATGATAATATCTGGCCGACTCCATGCGGAATGAACGTTCAAGTGACAGCAGACGTCCGTTCTGGGCTTCTGTCAGCGTTTCCTGCTCCTCATGGAGCGCACGGAGTCTGAGAAGAATGCTGTTCCGGCATTCGTAAAAAGCCACATTGTCTGAAGTTATCTGGCATATCCGCATCAGACCGATATCTGACGCCAGCAGTTCCAGCTGGTTGCCGGTCATTGACTGTACAGAAGTGAACAGTTCCCATGCACGCTCATAGTCCATGCGTATGTAAGCAATGCGGGCCAGTGTGTTGACAGCCTGAGCATGCTGGTCAGAATGAGTTCCGGATACCTTTGCAGCCATATCGGCGTACATCTCAGCAGAATCAAGATCGTTCCAGATAAAGGAAAGGGCCATGTCATTAAGGTCCGCAGCGGAATCGGCCTGGACGCGTCGTGCGCCAAGCGGCATTGCGGCAGTCAGCCACAGCATGACAAGCAGAACAAACCTTCTCATTTCAGACGGACAATTTTCGAAGCCTCTATTCCATATTCAGTGTAAGCCGATACGACAGCACTGCCACTTCCCTCCACCACACACGTCCTGGGATCGGAAGTCACACGGACACTGAACAGACTGTCCTGACAGCACCAGCCCACGAACATATCCTTTTCAACGCCCTGCAGCGTCAGACAGCCATCCTCTCCGACAATGCGGGCAAACAGTATCTCATTTCCGGGATTCCGCCTTCTCAATGCATCGCCCATCTCCAGCCCGTCCAGTTCAATCACCGTTTCTGAGTCTTCATCGGCCGCGCCACACTGATGACCGTTCAAAGTGAGCCCAGTCAGATAATTGCGGTCAGCGGGAGTGGACACCCTTGAAAAGCGGACCTCCTCCGGTCCGCTGACAACACAGTCAACAAGCGCCATACCGCTGCCCGATTCCGCCAGATACAGGACATCGGACCTGCATTCGAACGTGCAGTTCCTGAAAACAGCCCCGAACGAATGCTCCAGCACCACTGAATCTGTCACAAAGCGGCAGTCATTGAAAATAACGGTCGATGGCAGGAAGACAGTACCCCGGAACGTCATTCCCCTGTAGTTGTAATCAGCGGGAATGCGTTGGGCGCAGACCGTTTCCACAGCCAGCAACACCGCAAGAGCACATGTCAACAACTTGCCGGACATATCCATAATCTACAAAACTAATCTATTTTTTCCGTACCTTCGCCTTCACAATGGACAAATTGGAGCCAATAGCATCAATAAGGACCGGATTCCATTCCAAGTTCGGCATTCCACGGCAAAGCGGACTGACAGATTCGCTCAAGGGGACCATTGTGTTCAAGCCACAGTTCCGGAATCCGGATGCTCTGCGGGGACTTGAAGGCTTCAGCCACATCTGGCTCATCTGGCAGTTCTCCGAATCCATACGTCAGGACTGGTCCCCAACCGTCCGCCCGCCGCGTCTTGGCGGCAACACGCGTATGGGTGTCTTTGCAACACGTTCACCGTTCCGCCCCAACCCCATCGGACTGTCATGTGTAAGACTTGAATCCGTTGAGACCGATGTCAAAGACGGACCTGTCCTTCACGTCAGCGGTGCAGACCTCATGGACGGCACCCCCATCTATGACATAAAGCCATACATACCATATACGGACTGCCAGCCCGATGCCACGTCAGGATTCACCGGCCAGATAGGAATGCACACACTGGAGGTAATTCTGCCGCCCGATGCCGCAGAAAAGACAAGCCCCGAAACGCTCCAGGCGATCCGGGACATACTTGCTCAAGATCCGCGTCCGCGTTATCAGAACGATGCGGACCGTGAATATGCATTTGAATATGAAAACTGTGCAATCCGTTTCAAAGTACCGGGAGACGGCACTCTGACTGTCACGTCACTTAGAAACTGTTTTGAAATATTCGATTAAAAATTTTATGAAAGATTTTCGAGATGAAAAATTGGTTATTTGAAGGAGCAATGGGGTTCCATTGTGACTGAAAAGAAACGGTTTTTTCAGCCGGAAAGATTTTATAAAAGATTAATTGGAACATTTCAAAACAGTTTCTTACTCATCGGGCTTGACAGCCAGCCTTTCCTCCACCAGCTTTTCCACCATCTCACCGGTTATGTACAGATAGGCCGAATTGACTTTAGCATTGCTCATTATTGCAATTGACTTGCGGAACACACCCGGACGGCGGGTCGAACCCTTGTATGTGACCTTTATTGAATCCTTCATTCCCGGCAGGACAGCAGTCTTGGGATATTCAGGTTCCGTGCATCCGCATGATGCCGTAGCCGATGTTATTACCAGTTCCTTGTTACCGGTATTCTTGAACACGAACCAGCAGGTCTGGTCACCATGCGCCACATCGAACAGTCCGAAATTATGGGTGGTCTCTTCAAAAGTCAGTTCTGCATATTGTTCTTCCTGCGCAAAAGCCGGGCTTACACTGGCCAGAAGCAAGGCCGCAAGAATCAAATCAAACTTTTTCATAGTGCAATGTCTCTAATTCGTCGCTAAGGTATGAAATTTCTTTGCCAATTCAAAAATCGGGATTATATTTGGTCCATATAAACAGGACCACATATGTTTGACTCAAAAGACCTTGAACAGTTTAATAAGAAAGGAATAAGCCCGGAACAGGTCCAGGCTCAGTTGGAACTCATAAGGAACGGTTTCCCATATCTGGAACTTGCCAGCGCCGCCTCAACCGGCAACGGAATCATGTCGCTTTCATCGGACGAATGTGACAGATACATAGGCTTCTGGAACGCATATCTCAAGGGCGGACACAGCATCAGCAAGTTCGTTCCGGCATCAGGTGCAGCCAGCCGCATGTTCAAGGATCTTTTCGCATTCCTTGACGCAGACTATGACGTACCGTCAACCCCGTTTGAAAAAACATTCTTCCAGGGTCTGGAAAAGTTTGCCTTCTACAAGGATCTTGACGCAGCCTGCCAGTCAGCCCAAGGCAGCACTGCGGCCGCTCTCATAGCTGCCGGGCAATATAAGGACGTTGTCCGCTGCCTTCTTGAATCCAGCGGACTGAACTACGGCTCCCTGCCCAAAGGCCTGCTAAAGTTCCACAAATATGAGTCCGATGCCCGCACGCCGATGGAAGAACACATGGCTGAAGGGGCTCTCTATGCAGCCGGCGCAGACGGAAAAGTCCACCTGCATTTCACCGTATCACCTGAGCACAAAGCCATGTTCCAGGCACTGGCTGAAAAGAGCAGCAAAGCAATGTCCAAGCGCTTCTCTGTCAGTTACGACATAAGCTTCTCTGAACAGAAGCCAAGCACCGACACGGTTGCGGCCGCTGCCGACGGCACTCCCTTCCGCAATTCAGACGGCTCCATACTGTTCCGCCCGGGCGGCCATGGCGCACTCATTGAAAACCTGAACGACCTTGACACGGACATAGTATTCATCAAGAACATAGACAACGTGGTACCCGACCACCTGAAGTCCGATACTGTCACATACAAAAAAGTACTAGCCGGTGTACTTGTATCGGTCCAGCAGAAAATGTTCAACTACCTGTCCGTTCTTGACAACGGCAAATATACCCCCGAACAGTTCAAGGAGATAGCAGATTTCGTAAGCGGCACCCTGTGTTGCCGCTGTAACGACAAGACGGCAATTGATGCCGGATGGCTCAAGTCAAAGCTGAACCGTCCGCTCCGCGTCTGCGGCATGGTCAAAAACGTTGGCGAGCCCGGCGGCGGTCCGTTCCTTGCTTACAACAGCGACGGCACCGTATCGCTCCAGATTCTGGAAAGTTCACAGATTGACCTGAACGACCCTGCAAAGAAGGCCATGTTCACCGGTGGCACCCACTTCAATCCTGTCGATCTGGTCTGCGCCCTGCGCGACTACAAGGGCCGGCACTTTGACCTGCCTTCATACGTTGACAAAGCCACAGGCTTCATTTCAAGCAAGTCCAAGAACGGCCGTGAACTCAAAGCCCTTGAACTGCCAGGACTGTGGAACGGTGCCATGAGCGACTGGAACACCATTTTCGTTGAAGTTCCCCTGTCAACCTTCAATCCCGTCAAAACCGTCAACGACCTGCTAAAGCCCCAACATGGGAACAGACCCTGATGCAGCAATGCGGCTTGTCCCCACTGGTCCGCTGAAATTGGGCATTACCAGCTGATTTTTCTGGGCAGATTCAGCCCAGAATCCTTCTCCTGCGGCCGTCCAAAGGGAAGAACACCGGCATGACCAGCACGATGGCTATGAAGCTGACCGGAATCAGACTGATGATTGCAAGCGGATGCAGCAGCGATTCGAAGATGCAGGCGCATATCATGAATATGACCAGGATTACGCCAGGATGAGCACCGTTTTCTGCTTCTGCTCGCTCCAGCCCCAGTAACCGCTTGGGGATATTTACCGTATCTGGTCTCCAGTTATGGAGTCATCGTTACTCTTTAATAAAATGATTTTGCTTTCCCGAAAATACTTATTAAATTCGCAACACCGTTGCGGATTTTACAATAATTTCCGCAACGTGGATTAATTATTTCATAGCATGTATCAAAGAATTTTCGACATTGAAAACAGATTGGATGAAGCCATGTTCCTTTTTGGAGGGCGTCAGGTAGGAAAGTCAACTCTTTTAAAGGAACGGTTTCCGAAAGCATTGTTTTACGACTTGCTCAATTCGGAATTGAGAAACCGTTTTAAACAGCACCCGGAAGAATTTCGCGAGAGCTTGCTACGCTATCCTCCTCAAACACTTGTCATCGTCGATGAGATTCAAAAAGTTCCTGATCTTTTGGACGAAATCCACTGGTTGATGGAAAATAGGGACCTTTATTTTATTTTGAGCGGTTCCAGTGCGAGAAAGATAAAGAAAAGCGGTGCCAACAACTTGGGAGGCAGAGCAATCCCTTATACACTTTACCCGCTTGTCAGTGCCGAAATACCGGATTTTGAGTTGGAACGGGCCATACAAAACGGAATGATTCCCAGACACTATATGGTTTCAAATGCGAGAAATCGAATGAAAGCCTACGTGGACTTGTATATAAGCGAAGAGATTGTTAAGGAGGCGGCAGTGCAGAACGTAGATGACTTCATCAGATTTCTGGAAATAGCTGCCATATCGAATGGTGAGACCCTGAACTATGAGAACATCGCCACAGACTGTGGAGTTTCTGCCAATACAGTAAAAGCGTATTATAAGATTCTCAAAGAGACGCTCCTGGGCTTTGAAATACCCGCATATAGAAAGGTAATAAAAAGAAAGCTTATCAAAGCTTCAAGATTCTATTTTTTTGATGTCGGAGTAGCAAATTATCTCACAAAACGCCATCACCTTGCACCGAAGACACCGGAATACGGGCATGCTTTCGAGCACTTGGTAATACAGGAAATCGTGGCATATCTGGGGTATACGGACAGTGAAGAAGAATTGACATACTGGCACACATACGATGACAAGGAAGTGGATGCAATCATAGGTGACGCCCGCATAGCCATTGAAATAAAGTCAACCGACCATGTTGAAAGCAAACACAAGGAAGGGCTGACGGAATTTGCCAAGGAGCACCCGGATACAAGGCAAATACTTGTATCCAAAGACTGTGTAAGCAGACGCAGCGGTAATGTTGACTTATATTACGTCACAGACTTTTTCAAAGCTTTATGGTTCGGCGAAATCATTTAGCGGCTCACCCGAAATAGTATGGGGACAGCAGGAATTCAGTGGTGAAAATCCGCAGTTCCGGAAGCGCTAAGACAAGGTGTTGTATTTTCAATGCACAAAACGGGTGAAAAGAGCATCGA
>JAGHSY010000108.1 GCA_018065615.1 Candidatus Colenecus caballi
AAGATCGGTATGACATCGGTCTTCGGTGCTGATGGAAAGAATGTTCCATGCACCGTTATCGAAGTTGGTCCTTGCGTGGTTACTCAGATCAAGAGTGTTGAAAAGGATGGTTATGCTGCTGTTCAGCTTGGCTATGAAGATGCCAAGGAAAAGAACACCAACAACGCCCTCATGGGACACTTCAAGAAAGCTGGTGTAACCCCCAAGAGACACTTGGCCGAGTTCAAGGATTTTGACGGATCACTCAATCTGGGTGACGTAATTACCGTCGAGTTGTTCAATGATGTCAATTTCGTTGACATTGTTGCAGTATCAAAAGGTCATGGCTACCAGGGTGTCGTAAAGAGACACGGATTCGGTGGCGTAGGTCAGCAGACCCATGGTCAGCACAACCGTGGCCGTAAGCCGGGTTCTATCGGTGCCTGCTCATATCCTGCAAAGGTCTTCAAGGGCATGCGCATGGCAGGACAGATGGGCGGTGACCAGGTTACCACTCAGAACCTCCAGGTTCTTAAGGTTATTCCGGAACACAACCTGCTTCTTATCAAGGGTTCAATTCCGGGTTATAAAGGTTCAATCGTTTCAATCCTGAAGTAATGGAACTTAGTGTATTTAATATAAAAGGTGAGGATACCGGAAAGAAGGTAGTCCTTAATGATGCCATTTTCGGCATTGAGCCCAATGACCACTCCATTTATCTGGATGTGAAGCAGTTCATGGCTAATCAGCGCCAGGGCACACACAAGTCAAAGGAAAGAAGTGAAATCAGCGGTTCAACCAAGAAGCTTGGCCGTCAGAAAGGTGGTGGCGGTGCACGTCGTGGTGACATCAACTCACCGGTACTGGTAGGCGGTGCACGCGTGTTTGGTCCCAAGCCTCGTGATTACAGCTTCAAGGTAAACAAGAAGGAAAAGCAACTTGCCCGTAAGTCTGCTCTTTCATATAAGGTACAGGAAAATGCTCTTATCATTGTTGAAGACTTCACTTTTGAAGCTCCCAAGACAAAGAACTTTGTAGAAATATTAAATAATCTTAAAGTTTGTGATAAGAAATCATTGTTCGTCCTGCCCGAGAGCAATAATATGGTATCTTTGTCGGCTCGTAATTTGCAGAGCACCAAGGTCGTCAACGCTTCATCAGTAAATACTTACAGTATTCTGAACGCTGACGCTCTTGTCATGACAGAGAGTGCGATTGAGGTCATCAATGGAATTTTAAATAAGGAGGCTTGAACATGGCAATTATAGTAAAACCACTTGTAACGGAGAAGATGAACTCCATTACTGAGAAGTTCCCTAACAGGTTCGGCTTTATTGTTCGTCCTGAAGCTAACAAGCTGGAGATTAAGAAGGAGATTGAAGATCTGTATAACGTAACAGTTGTTGATGTCAACACTGCTTCTTATGCAGGCAAGACCAAGTCTCGTTACACCCGCAGAGGTCTTTCAAAAGGTCAGGCAAATGCCTACAAGAAGGCTATTGTAACTCTGAAAGAGGGTGATACAATTGATTTTTATAGCAACATTTAATAAAGATGGCAGTACGTAAATTAAAACCCACAACCCCGGGTCAAAGACACAAGATTATTGGTACTTTCGAGGAAATTACTGCATCGGTACCAGAAAAGTCTCTTGTTTTCGGTAAGCTCGCAACCGGCGGTCGTAACAACACCGGTAAGATGACTGCCCGCTACATTGGCGGTGGTCACAAGAAGCTGTTCCGTATTATTGATTTCAAGAGAAATAAGGATGGGGTTCCGGCAACTGTCAAGACAATTGAGTATGATCCGAACCGTTCGGCCCGTATTGCTCTGTTGTTCTATGCAGATGGCGAAAAGAGGTATATTATTGCACCTAACGGTCTGGAGATTGGCGCAAAGTTGAATTCAGGTGAGAATGCTGCTCCTGAAATCGGTAATGCACTTTTCCTGAAGGACATTCCAGTTGGTACCGTAATTCATAATATTGAATTGCGTCCGGGTCAGGGTGCCGCTCTCGTCCGTTCAGCCGGAAATTTTGCCCAGCTGACTTCTAAGGAAGGTGACTACTGTGTAATCAAACTTCCTTCAGGCGAGGTTCGCAGAATTCTGGGAACCTGCAAGGCTACTATCGGAAGCGTAGGTAATTCTGATCATGCACTTGAGGCATCAGGTAAGGCCGGCCGCTCACGTTGGTTAGGACGTCGTCCTCACAACCGTGGTGTTGTTATGAACCCGCACGATCATCCGATGGGTGGTGGTGAAGGCCGTCAGTCAGGTGGACATCCGCGTTCACGTAAGGGCTTGTACGCAAAGGGTCTGAAGACCAGACATCCCAAGAAGAGCTCGACGAAGTATATCATCGAAAGAGCCAATAACAAGTAATTTTTAACCTGAGTACAAAATGACACGTTCACTTAAAAAAGGTCCGTTTATTTACAAGAAGCTCGAGGACAAGGTGCTTGCCATGAATGAAAGTGGCAAGAAGGTCGTTGTAAAGACTTGGGCTAGGGCATCGATGATATCACCAGACTTTGTCGGACATACCATCGCAGTTCATAATGGTAATAAGTTTATTCCTGTTTACATCACGGAGAATATGGTAGGTCACAAACTCGGCGAGTTTGCACCCACACGTACTTTCCGCGGCCATAGCGGCAACAGAAAGTAAACTTGAAGTTTATTTGAAATAAATAAATCAAGATAATGGGAAATAGAAAACATTTGGCAGCCGAGAAGATCAAAGAGGCTAAGAAGACCCAGTACTTTGCCAAACTGAACGATGTTCCTTCATCACCCCGCAAGATGCGTCTTGTCATTGACATGATCCGCGGAATGGAGGTAAATCGCGCACTTGGTACACTGCGTTTTTCAAATAAGGCTGCTTCTAAGGATGTAGAAAAGGTACTTCGTTCCGCTATTGCCAATTGGGAGCAGAAGAACGAGCGTAAGGCTGAAGCTGGCGAACTTTTCGTTACCAAGGCCTACGTTGATGAGGGTGTAACCCTGAAGAGATTGAGACCCGCCCCACAGGGACGCGGTTATCGTATCCGCAAGCGTGCAAACCATATTTCACTTTTTGTGGATACAAAGGCAGCAGCTACCAGTACTAACGACAATCAGGAGTAAGAAATGGGACAGAAAGTTAATCCGGTTAGCAACCGTTTGGGTATTATCAGAGGTTGGGATTCAAGCTGGTTCGGCAAGTATGACGAACGTCTGGTTGAGGATAATGAAATCCGCAAGTATCTTAACGCCCGTCTGGCAAAGGCCAGCATCTCTCGCATTGTCATTGAGCGTACACTCAAGCTCGTTACCATTACCGTATGCACAGCCCGTCCGGGTCTGATTATCGGTAAGAACGGCTCAGAGGTTGACAAACTGAAGGAAGAATTGAAGAAGATCACCGATAAGGAGATTCAGATCAATATCTTTGAAGTAAAGAAGCCAGAACTTGATGCAGTCATTGTTGCAAACAACATTGCACGTCAGGTTGAAGGAAAGATCGCATATCGCCGTGCCATCAAGATGGCTATTGCCAACACCATGAGAATGGGTGCTGAAGGTATCAAGGTTCAGATTGCCGGTCGTCTGAATGGTGCTGAAATTGCACGTTCAGAAATGTATAAGGAAGGACGTACTCCTCTGCATACATTCCGCGCAGACATTGATTACTGCCAGGTTGGTGCCATCACCAAGGTTGGTGTACACGGAATCAAGGTATGGATTTGCCGTGGAGAGGTTTATGGAAAGAAGGATCTTGCACCGAACTTCACTCAGACCAAGGAAGTGAGTCGCGGTGGCGAGCGTGGAGGAAAACCTTTCAAAAAGAGAAATAGAAGCAATCGTTGATTGCAATTTGTTAACTCAATCAGTAATATAGAATTATGTTACAGCCCAAGAGGACAAAATACAGAAGAATGCAGAAAGGCAAAAGCAAGGGCAACGCAATGCGTGGTAACCAGCTGGCTTTCGGTTCATTCGGCATCAAGTGTCTGGATACCTGCTGGATTACCGGCAGGCAGATCGAGGCCGCACGTATTGCAGTAACCCGTTACATGCAGCGTCAGGGTCAGATCTGGATCAGAATCTTCCCGGACAAACCTATTACAAAGAAACCTTTGGATGTACGTATGGGTAAAGGTTAAGGGTGACGTAGAAGGTTACGTTTTCCCAATCACTCCAGGACGTATCATCATTGAAGCAGACGGTGTACCTTTTGCAGTGGCAAAGGAAGCACTTCGTCTGGCTGCTCAGAAACTTCCCGTTACAACCAAACTGGTTGTCAGACGTGACTATGACTTTAAGAATGAAAATTAATCAGACCTTTCATTATGAAGAATACTGAAATCAAAGAGTTGTCAACTCAGGAGCTGATCGAGCGCATTGAAACCGAATCAGCCAACTACAAGGTGATGGGTTTGAATCATGCCATTTCTCCACTGGAAAATCCTTCTCAGATTGCCAAGCTCCGCAAGACAATTGCCAGAATGAAGACCGAGTTGAGGAGAAGGGAACTTAACAAGTAAAAACAAGGTTCTATGAATGATAGAAATTTGCGCAAAGAGCGCCAGGGTGTCGTAATCAGCGACAAGATGGACAAGACTGTTGTCGTTCTGTCTGTCTTCAAGGAGAAGCACCCTATTTATGGTAAGTTCGTCAGAAAGACGAAGAAGTACCATGTTCATGACGAGAACAACGAATGCGGTATTGGAGATACTGTACGCATTATGGAAACCCGTCCTCTGAGCAAGACCAAGAGATGGAGATTAATTCAAATCGTTGAAAAGGCTAAGTAATCATGATACAGACAGAATCCAGACTCACAGTTTGTGATAACAGCGGCGCTAAGGAGTGCCTCTGCATCCGTGTGCTTGGCGGAACAAAGAAGCGTTACGCTACAGTTGGTGACACTATCGTCGTGACTGTCAAGAGCGTTATCCCTTCAAGTGATATGAAGAAGGGTACCGTTTCAAAGGCACTGGTAGTTCGTACTAAGAAAGAGATTCGTCGTGCAGATGGTTCTTATATCCGTTTTGACGACAATGCCTGCGTGCTTCTGGCCAACACAGGTGAAATCAAGGGAAGCCGTATCTTCGGTCCTGTTGCACGTGAACTCCGTGCAGTGAACATGAAGGTGGTTTCATTGGCTCCTGAAGTACTTTAATACAAAAAAAGTAAACAGTAATGAGTAAGTTACATATTAAGAAGAACGACACCGTCTTCGTCAATTCTGGTGAAGATAAGGGCAAGACCGGTAAGGTCCTGAAGGTGCTCGTCAAGGAACAGAGGGCCATTGTTGAAGGCGTCAATTTCGTCTCAAGAAACACCAAGCCCAGCGCCAAGAATCCTCAGGGTGGTATCATCAAGCAGGAGGCGCCTATCCATATTTCAAATCTTAACCCCGTTGATCCCAAGACCGGTGCACCCACACGCATTGGCCGCGCTAAGAACGCCGAGGGTAAGTCAGTACGAATTGCAAAGAAATCAGGAGAGGAGATCAAGTAATGAGCACTACTGCAAATCTTAAGAAAGAGTATGCCGAGCGTATAGCTCCGGCACTTAAGGAGAAATTCCAGTATTCTTCTTCAATGCAGATTCCTGTCCTGGAGAAGATTGTAATCAACCAGGGCCTTGGCAAACTTGCCATCGCAGACAAGAAGATCATTGACACTGCCATTGCAGAACTGACGACTATTACCGGTCAGAAGGCTGTTGCTACAGTTTCAAAGAAAGATATTGCCAACTTCAAGCTTCGTAAGAAGATGCCTATCGGTGTAATGGTAACTCTTCGCCGTGAACGCATGTACGAATTCCTTGAAAGACTGGTTCGCGTTGCTCTTCCCCGTATTCGCGACTTCAAGGGCATTGAGAGCAAGTTTGACGGAATGGGTAATTATTCACTGGGTATCCAGGAACAGATTATCTTCCCCGAGATCAATATCGACAGCATTTCTCACATCCTTGGTATGAATATCACATTTGTCACTTCAGCAAAGACTGATGAAGAAGGATATGCATTGCTTAAGGAGTTTGGTCTGCCGTTCAAGAACGAAAACAAATAAGAAGATATGGCAAAAGAATCAATGAAGGCTCGCGAGGTCAAGCGTGCCAAGATGGCTGCCAAGTATGCTGGCAAGCGTGCTGCTTTGAAGGAAATTGTTCGTACCGGTGATCCCGTTGCTGCTTATGAGGCAGCTCAGAAACTTCAGGATCTTCCCTACAACGCCAATCCTATCCGTCAGCACAACCGTTGCAAACTGACAGGTCGTCCCAAAGGTTATATCCGCATGTTCGGCCTTTCAAGAATCCAGTTCCGTGAGATGGCATCTCAGGGCCTGATTCCAGGAGTACGCAAGGCCAGCTGGTAATTCATACGTAAGTGAGTGTTAATTAAATATTGTCAGGAAGTCCTGATCAATTTAAAAGCAATTTTATGACAGATCCTATTGCAGATTATCTGACGAGGCTTCGCAATGCCATTCAGGCAAAGCACAAGGTAGTTGAAATACCTGCCTCAAATCTCAAGAAAGAGATCACAAAGATCCTTTTTGAGAAGGGTTACATCTTGAACTACAAGTTCGTGGAAGATGGACCTCAGGGAACTATCAAGGTCGCCCTGAAATACGACCCGGTTAACAAGTCTAACGCAATCAAGAAACTGGAAAGAATCTCTTCTCCAGGTTTGCGTCAGTACACCGGATATCGTGAAATGCCGAGAGTAATCAATGGTTTGGGTATTGCAATAATATCCACATCAAAGGGTGTTATGACAGACAAGGAAGCTGCACAGCTGAAGATCGGCGGTGAAGTGCTTTGCTATGTCTATTAATTGAAGGAGAACTACTATGTCAAGAATCGGAAAATTACCTATTCATATTCCTGCAGGTGTTACTGTAACATTTCAGGATGGCGTGGTTGCAGTGAAGGGCCCCAAGGGTTCACTGTCACAGAGCATTGATCCTTCTATCAACGTGTCAATTGAAAACGGAGTTATCACTCTTGAGGAGAACTCCGAACTTCTTCAGGACAATCCCAAGCAGCGTCATGCTTACCATGGCCTCTATCGCGCTCTGGTGAACAACATGGTTGTTGGTGTATCTGAAGGATATAAGAAAGAGTTGGAAGTCGTGGGTGTAGGTTATCGTGTATCAAATCAGGGTAACGTCATCACATTTGATCTTCTGTATTCTCACTCAATCGTTCTGGTCCTGCCCGCAGAGATCAAGGTTGAGACAAAGTCTGAGAGAAACAAGAACCCGCTCATCACTCTGGAGTCTTGCGACAAGCAGCTCCTGGGTCAGGTATGTGCCAAGATCCGTTCTTTCCGTAAGCCTGAACCTTACAAGGGTAAGGGTATCAAGTTTGTGGGTGAAGTGCTTCGTCGCAAGTCGGGCAAGTCAGCCGCTGCCAAGTAATCAACATTTAAAGATGTAACATTATGTCAGCAAAAACAGAAAGACGAAATAAGATCAAGTTCCGCGTTCGCAACAAGATTTCGGGTACAACCGAGCGTCCGCGTATGAGCGTTTTCAGAAGCAATAAGCAGATCTATGTTCAGATTATTGATGATCTGAACGGCAAGACTCTTGCTGCAGCATCTTCACTTGGCATGGAAAAGATGTCAGGTAAGGAACAGGCTGCCAAAGTCGGTGAACTTATAGCTAAGAATGCCAATGAGGCAGGTATCACTACTGTGGTTTTTGACCGCAATGGTTTCCTGTATCATGGAAGAGTTAAGGAATTGGCTGATGCAGCCCGCAAAGCCGGTCTTACATTTTAAACTGCGATTATCATGAACAATAAAGTTAAGGTTACCAATGATGTCGAGCTGAAAGACAGGCTCGTCGCAATAAACCGTGTAACTAAGGTTACCAAGGGTGGTCGTACGTTCAGTTTCGCTGCCATTGTTGTTGTAGGTGATGGCAATGGTATCATCGGACTTGGTCTGGGTAAGGCCAGTGAAGTTACCGCCGCTATAGCAAAGGGCGTAGAGGCTGCGAAGAAGGAACTTATCCGTGTCCCGGTTCTTAAGGGCACTATTCCTCATGAGCAGACAGCCAGATTCGGTGGTGCTGAGGTTTTCATGAAGCCTGCAGCTCCCGGTACTGGAGTTGTTGCCGGCGGTGCTATGCGTGCAGTCCTTGAAAGTGTTGGTATAACTGACGTGTTGGCTAAGTCAAAGGGCTCATCCAACCCCCATAATCTGGTAAAGGCTACTCTTAAGGCTCTCTCAGAAATGCGTGATGCCAAGATGGTTGCCGCCAGTCGTGGAATCAGTCTGAATAAGGTATTTAACGGATAAGGAGGTTACAGATATGGCAACAATCAAGATCAAACAGACCAAGAGTCGTATTGGTGCTCCCAAAGATCAGAGAAGAACTCTTGATGCACTGGGACTTCACAAACTCAACAATGTTGTTGAAAAGGAAGACAATGCTTCAATCAGAGGTATGATCAATAAGGTAAATCACCTTGTAACCGTAATTGATTAATTTAAAACTGAAGAATTATGAAGTTAAATACATTAACACCGGCAGAAGGCTCAACCCAGTCACGCAAGAGAATCGGCCGTGGACCCGGTTCAGGTCTTGGCGGCACTTCAACCCGTGGTAGCAAGGGCGCAAAATCCCGTTCCGGTTATGCAAGAAAGATTGGTTTTGAAGGTGGTCAGATGCCACTTCAGCGTCTTGTTCCGAAGTTCGGATTCAAGAATATCAACCATGTTGAGTACAAGGCTATCAATCTGGATATAATTCAGGCTCTGGCTGAGAAGAACAATCTTGAAAAGGTGACTGTTGCAGATCTCGTAGCTGCCGGTTTCGTTTCTTCAAAGCAGCTTGTTAAGATTCTGGGTAACGGCCAACTTACCAAGAAGGTTGACGTTGAGGCTAATGCATTCTCAAAGAGTGCTGCAGCAGCCATTGAAGCCGTAGGTGGAACCGCTATCAAACTTTAATTCAAATGAACGAGAATCTTCTGAAATACATCATAATCTTTGTAGTCGCAATTCTTGTCGCCTATGTCATTATCAAGAACTGGGAGACACTGAAGAACATTTCAAAGATTGAGGATCTCAGGAAAAGACTTCTGACGACTGTACTGTTCATTGCAGTATATCGTCTGGGTTCTCATATCCTGCTTCCTGGTATTGATGCAGGTTTGCTGACCAAGCTTCACGATCAGACCAGTTCAGGTCTGCTCGCGCTGCTTGACATGTTCTCAGGAGGTGCTTTCTCAAATGCTTCAATTTTTGCATTGGGTATCATGCCCTACATTTCTGCATCTATCGTGCTGCAGCTGCTTACCATTGCAGTTCCCAGCTTCCAGAAGTTGCAGAAGGAAGGAGAAAGCGGCCGAATGAAGATCAATCAGTATACACGCTATCTCACACTGATCATTCTTGTTATTCAGGCTCCTTCATACCTTCTGAACCTCAAGTATCAGATTGGTATCGATTTCCTGCCTGTTAGCTGGACATGGTTCCTTGTGACATCAACCCTCATCCTTGCCGCCGGCAGTTCATTCATCCTGTGGCTTGGTGAGCGTATTACTGACAAGGGTATCGGCAATGGTGTATCATTCATCATCATGGTCGGTATCATTGCACGTTTCCCGGCAGCCTTCTTCCAGGAACTCGTATCACGCATGTCTGCACTTGGTGCAACAGGCGGTGGTCTTGTAATGTTCCTGTTTGAAATCGTTGTCCTTCTGCTTGCAACCGCAGGTACCATCATGCTGGTTCAGGGCGTCCGCAAGGTCCCCGTACAGTATGCAAAGCGTATTGAAGGTGGTAGGGCAGTAGGCGGTGCACGTCAGTATATTCCTCTGAAGGTAAATGCAGCCAATGTCATGCCTATCATTTTCGCACAGGCCATCATGTTCATTCCTATTGCAATATTTGGAACCGGACAGCAGAGTGGTTTTGCACTGAAACTGATGGATACAGACGGATGGGTTTACAATGTCATTTATGCAGTTCTCATTATTGCTTTCACAATCTTCTATACAGCTGTCACGGTTAATCCGCAGCAGATGGCCGATGATTTGAAGCGCAATAACGGTTTCATTCCCGGTGTCAAGCCCGGCAAACCTACTGCAGACTATATTGACACTGTGATGTCTCGCATTACTTGGCCTGGAGCCCTCTTCCTGACAATTGTTGCAATCATGCCTGCTTTTGCACGTCTGTTTGGCGTAAATCAGCAGTTTGCACAGTTCTTTGGAGGTACATCGCTCATCATTCTTGTAGGTGTTGTTCTTGACACTCTCCAGCAGATTGAAAGTCATCTTCTGATGCGTCACTATGATGGTCTTCTTAAAACAGGCCGTATTAAGGGACGTTCAGGAATGAGCGCATATTGATTGTATTGAAATGATATTTCTTAAGACTGAAGAAGAGATTGCGTTGATGCGGGCGGCAAATCAGCTTGTCGGCAAAACTCTTGGTGAAGTTGCCAAGCTTATAAAGCCAGGCGTGACCACCAATGAGCTGACGCATGTCGCAGAGGAATTCATACGCGATAACGGAGCTATTCCTACATTCAAGGGATATCCGAACCAGGATGATGTTCCTTTCCCGGCAGCTCTCTGCACATCAGTCAATGAGATGATAGTACACGGAATTCCGAACGATGAACCGTTGAAAGACGGTGACATCGTTTCGGTTGACTGTGGTACACTGCTCAACGGTTATAATGGAGACTCGGCCTATACATTCTGTGTAGGTGAGGTCGCTCCTGAAATCCGGGAACTTCTGAAGGTTACTAAAGAATCTCTGTATCTCGGAATTGAACAGGCCGTTGCAGGAAAGCGTCTTGGTGATATTGGTTATGCTGTTCAAACCTATTGTGAGAACCATGGTTATGGTGTCGTAAGAGAGTTTGTCGGTCATGGCATTGGTCGTGAGATGCATGAGGATCCTTGTGTTCCCAATTATGGTAAGCGGGGGTATGGTACACAACTCAAGAAGGGTATGTGTCTTGCCATTGAACCGATGATTACCATGGGTGACAGAAGAATCATGATGGACAGGGATGGTTGGGGTGTCAGAACCCGTGATCTGAAGCCTGCTGCGCATTTTGAGCACACGGTTGCTGTCTGTGCAGGTAAAGCTGAAATCCTGTCAACCTTTGACTATATAGCAGAAGTTTTAGGAGATAAAGAATTTTAATATGGCAAAACAATCCGCAATTGAACAGGATGGAACAATAGTAGAGGCATTATCCAACGCTATGTTCCGCATCCAGCTGGAGAACGGACACGAAATTACCGGTCATATATCCGGTAAGATGAGAATGCATTTTATAAAGATCCTTCCCGGTGATAAGGTTAAGGTGGAGATGTCTCCGTATGACCTTACAAAAGGCAGGATAGTATTCAGGTACAAATAAAACATAAGAATATGAAAGTTAGAGTTTCATTGAAGAAACGTTCAGCCGACTGCAAGATTGTTCGTCGCAAGGGACGTCTGTATTTAATCAACAAGAAGAATCCCAAGATGAAATTGCGTCAGGGATAATCGGGTAAACAAACAAAATTAATATATGGCAATAAGAATCGCTGGAGTTGACATCCCACAGAATAAGAGGGGTGAAATCGCGTTAACCTACATTTTTGGTATAGGTCGCAGCAGCGCAGCCAAGATTTTGGCTAAGGCTGGTGTGGATAAAGACATCAAGGCTCAGGACTGGACTGACGACATGGCAGCCCGCATCCGTGAAGTCATCGGTGCAGAGTATAAGGTAGAGGGCGACCTCCGCAGTGAGGTTCAGCTGAACATCAAGCGTCTGATGGATATTGGTTGCTATCGCGGTATCCGTCACCGTAACGGACTTCCGGTACGTGGTCAGAGCACAAAGAACAATGCCCGTACACGTAAGGGTCGTAAGAAGACTGTTGCTAATAAGAAAAAAGCTACTAAATAATTGAACTATGGCAAAGAAAACAGTTGCAGCAAAGAAGAGAAATGTGAAGGTCGATGCAATGGGACAGTTGCATGTACATTCATCCTTCAACAACATTATTGTAACCCTTGCCAACAGCGAAGGTCAGGTAATCTCCTGGTCATCGGCCGGTAAGATGGGTTTCCGTGGTTCAAAGAAGAACACTCCTTACGCAGCCCAGATGGCAGCCGAGGATTGCTCAAAGGTAGCATACGATCTTGGTCTTAGAAAGGTCAAGGCATATGTAAAGGGTCCAGGTAACGGACGTGAGTCTGCTATCCGTGCCGTGCATGGTGCCGGTATTGAAGTTATAGAGATCATCGATGTGACTCCGCTGCCACATAACGGCTGCCGTCCTCCGAAGAGAAGAAGAGTTTAATTTTAAAACGAAAAGATTATGGCTAGATATACTGGACCTAAAACCCGTATCGCCCGTAAGTTTGGCGAAGCAATTTTCGGAGCAGACAAGTCTTTTGAAAAGAGGAAATACGCTCCTGGTCAGCACGGTAACAACCGTCGCCGCAAGACTTCTGAATATGGTGTCATGCTTGCTGAAAAGCAGAAGGCAAAATATACTTATGGAGTTCTTGAGAATCAGTTCCGCAATATGTTTGATAAGGCATCACGCGAAAGCGGCATAACTGGTGTAAACCTGTTGCAGGCTCTCGAATCACGTCTTGATAACGTAGTGTTCCGTCTTGGCCTTGCTACAACCCGTGCAGCTGCACGTCAGTTGGTAAGTCATCGTCATATTACAGTTGACGGCAAGGTACTCAACATTCCTTCATATCAGGTTAAGCCTGGTCAGATTGTTGGCGTACGTGAACGTTCAAAGTCTCTTGAAGTTATTGCTGATTCTCTGGCTGGCTTTAACCATGCAAAGTATGCTTGGATAGAGTGGGATGAAGCTGCTAAGGCTGGTAAATTCCTTCACAAGCCTGAAAGAGAAGACATTCCTGAAAACATCAAGGAACAGTTGATCGTTGAATTGTATTCTAAATAAAAAATAAGAGGTAAATGGCAATATTAGCATTTCAAAAACCTGAGAAGGTAATAATGGTGGAATCCGATGCCAAGTTTGGCAAGTTCGAATTCCGTCCTCTGGAACCCGGATTTGGAATCACCATTGGAAACGCTCTTCGTCGTATCCTTCTCTCTACTCTTGAGGGTTTTGCCATCAATACCATCAAGATAGAGGGTGTCGAGCATGAATTCGCTACTGTTCCAGGTGTGAAGGAAGATGTGACAAATATCATCCTGAATCTGAAGCAGGTCCGTTTCAAGCAGATCGTAGAAGAGTATGAGAGCGAGAAAGTCAGCATCAAGGTTGAGAATACCAAGGAATTCAAGGCCGGTGATATTGGCAAGTGTCTGACCGGATTTGAAGTGTTAAATCCCGAACTGGTCATCTGCCATCTTGATTCAAAAGCTACCATGCAGATTGAAATTTCCATCAACAAGGGTCGTGGCTACGTTCCTGCTGATGAAAATAAGGAATTCTGTGCTGAGGTCAACACTATTCCAGTTGATTCAATCTACACACCTATCCGTAATGTCAAGTATGTTGTAGAACCCTTCCGCGTTGAGCAGAAGACAGACTATGACAAACTGGTACTGGAAATCACTACTGATGGTTCAATCCATCCGAAAGATGCATTAAAGGAAGCTGCAAAGATTCTTATCTATCACTTCATGCTCTTCTCTGATGATAAGATTACCATCGAAAACGTTGATATTGACGGTAATGAGGAGTTTGATGAGGAAGTACTGCACATGCGTCAGTTGCTTAAGACCAAATTGGCCGACATGAATTTGTCAGTACGCGCTCTTAACTGCCTCAAGGCTGCCGATGTTGAAACGCTTGGTGATCTTGTTCAGTACAATAAGACTGATCTGCTGAAGTTCCGCAACTTTGGCAAGAAGTCTCTGACTGAATTGGATGATCTGCTGGACAGCTTGAATCTTTCATTTGGAACCGATATTTCAAGGTATAAATTAGACAAAGACTAAAAATGAGACATAATAAGAAATTCAACCATCTGAGCCGTAAAGCAGCTCATAGGGATTCGATGTTGGCCAACATGACCATTTCTCTTATCATGCACAAGAGAATCGAAACCACTTTGGCAAAGGCAAAGGCACTGCGCGTTTATGCAGAACCTATCATTAACCGCGCCAAGAAGGACGACACCAATTCACGTCGTGTTGTGTTCAGCTATCTCCAGAACAAGGAGGCTGTAACCGAACTTTTCAAGGAGATTTCTCAGAAGATAGCAGATCGTCCGGGTGGCTATCTGCGTATCATCAAGCTCGGTATCCGCAAGAGTGATGCAACCGAAATGGCTTTCATCGAATTTGTTGATTACGATGAGAACATGGCAAAGACCGTGAAGAAGGCCGCAAAGACCCGTCGTTCACGTAAGTCTTCAGCAGAAAAGGCTGCAGTTGAAACTCCTGCAACAGAAACTTCTGCTGCTGAATAATAAATTATGTACGCACACGCGTATATTAAAGGGCGACCGGATGGCCGCCCTTTATTGTTGTTCAAAACAATTCTGATTGTGCATCAGTGAGTTAGTAATGTTAACAAAAAAAACTTCGAAAAAAGTGCCTGAAATGTTTGGTGGAGATGTAAAGTCGCTATACCTTTGCATCCGCTTTCCGAA
>JAGHSY010000054.1 GCA_018065615.1 Candidatus Colenecus caballi
CACAATTCCGGTATCTTCAATTGTGTGGTGTTCGTCAACGTTCAAATCACCCTTCACCACGACCTTCAGGTCCATGCCGCCGTGACGGCCAATCTGCTCAAGCATGTGGTCAAAGAAGCCCAGACCGGTGCTGATCTCACACTGTCCGCTGCCGTCCAGGTTCAGTTCGACCAGGATGTCGGTCTCTTTTGTGGCGCGGTGTGCGCTGGCACGCCTTTCGCCGCCAAAGATGAATTCGGCCACCTTCCACCAGTCGCGTGATGCGAAGGCGCATGTGTCCTTCAAGTCCGATGCAAGAGCGTCAGCACTGTCCTGCAGCAGTATGGCGCGGCAGCCCAGGTTGCGGGCCAACTCCACGTCCGTGGCGCGGTCACCTATGACAAAACTGCCTGCCAGGTCGTATTCATCGGACTCAAGGTAGCGGGTGAACATGCCGGTGCGGGGCTTGCGGGTGGGGGCGTTATCGGCCGGGAAACTGCGGTCAATTAGTATGTCGCTGAATGTGATGCCTTCACCTTTAAGGGTGTCAAGAATGAAGTTGTGCGTGGGCCAGAAGTCCTTTTCGGGGTATGACGGGGTGCCAAGGCCGTCCTGGTTGCTGGCCATGACCAGTTCGAAATCCGTACGCTGGGCAAGGAATGACAGGCTTTTTATGACTCCCGGAACGAACTGCAGTTTCTCAAAGCTGTCAAGCTGTTCGTCTGACGGTTCCACCACAAGCGTACCGTCGCGGTCAATGAAAAGGACACGTTTCTTCATATCACATTCTTTTAAGACATTCTATAAGTTCATCGTCCTCGGCGCGGGTGCCTATGGTCACGCGCAGAGTGTTTCCGCAAAGGGCAATGCGGCTGCGGTTGCGGACAATTATCCCGTTGTCAACCAGATAGTTGTATGTAGCCGATGCATCCTTGACGCGGGCCAGGAAGAAATTGGCGTCGCTGGGATAGACCTTTGTGCAGCAGTCAAGTGCGGCAAAATCCTTCATGAGGCGTGCGCGCTCTTCAAGCAGGGTGCAGACCCATACCTGGACGCGGTCGTACTGCTTGACCTCTTCAAGAGCCTTCTGCTGCGTAAGCTGGTTGACGTTGTACGGATATTTTACCTTGTTCATGGTCTGTATTATTTCCTCCGATGCAAAGGCCATGCCCAGACGTATTCCGGCCATGCCCCATGCCTTTGAGAAGGTCTGCAGCACCACGAGGTTGGGACGCGCGTCAAGCTGCTCAAGGAATGACGGCACGCCGGCAAAGTCAATGTAGGCTTCGTCAACAATGGTGATTCCGTCAAAACTGTCAAGAACCTTTTCAATGACAGCGCGGTCCAGATTGTTGCCGGACGGGTTGTTCGGAGAACAGAAGAACACCAGCTTGGTGTTACTGTCAATGGCGGCCAGCAGCTTGTCCGCATCGGGCTGGAAATTCTCATCCATCAGCACGCGGCGGTATTCCACTCCGTTAATGTCAGCGCACACGCCGTACATGCCGTACGTGGGCTCTATGGCCACTGCGTTGTCCTGGCCGGGGCGGCAGAACATGCGCAGCATCAGGTCTATGGCCTCATCGCTGCCGTTGCCGAAGAACATCTGGCCGGGACGCACGCCCTTGATGCGTGCCACGCGCTCCTTCAAATCACGCTGCAGCGGGTCTGGGTAGCGGTTGTACGGCTGGTTGTAGGGATTCTCATTGGCGTCAAGGAACACCTTGGCGTCCTTTCCCTGATATTCGTCGCGGGCCGAAGTGTACGGCTTCAGCGCGGCTATGTTGGGACGTAACAGTTCGTTCAGAGGTCTCATGATTTCAAACGTATGGATACTGCATTCTTGTGGGCGTCAAGGGTCTCGGCTGCGGCCATGGTCTCAATGACGGGACCAAGTGCCTGCAGACCCTTCTCGGACAGTTCCTGGAAGGTTATCTTGCGCATGAAACTGTCAATGTTCACACCTGAATAGGCCTTGGCGTAGCCGCTTGTGGGCAGGGTGTGGTTGGTGCCTGAAGCGTAGTCGCCCGCACTTTCTGGAGAATAGGGACCCAGGAACACTGATCCTGCGTTCACCACGCGTCCTGCCAGTTCCATATAGTCCGATGTCTGTATGATAAGGTGTTCAGGGGCATACCTGTTGGTCATCTCTATAATCTGGTCGTTGTTTTCAAGAAGGACCAGACGGCTGTGCTCAAGGGCCGATGCGGCAATGTCCTGACGGGGCAGCAGGGCCAGCTGGCGTCCGACTTCGGACTCGACCCTGTCCATGAGGGACTGTGATGTGGTCAGCAGCAGAACCTGGCTGTCACGTCCGTGTTCGGCCTGTGAGAGAAGGTCTGCGGCCACGTATGCGGGGTTGGCGTTTTCATCGGCAATGACCTCGACCTCGGACGGTCCGGCGGGCATGTCAATGGCCACGTCCTTGAGTGACACAATCTGCTTGGCTGCAGTTACGTACGGGTTGCCGGGGCCGAAAATCTTCGATACCTTGGGCACGCTTTCAGTGCCGTAAGCCATGGCTGCAATGGCCTGTGAGCCGCCCAGCTTGAAGAAACGGTTCACGCCTGCAACCTGTGCGGCGTACAGTATAGCCGGGTTGACGCGGCCGTCAGGACCCGGAGGCGTGCACAGGACAATCTCCTGACAGCCTGCGGTGCGGGCTGGTATGGCCAGCATGAGTACGGTCGAGAACAGCGGTGCTGTGCCGCCGGGAATATACAGGCCTACAGATGTGATTGGCACGGCTTTCTGCCAGCATACAACGCCTGGAGCGGTTTCCACCTTACTTAATGATGGCAGCTGTGAGGCATGGAACTTGCGTATGTTTGCGGCAGCCCGGTCAATGGCTGACTTGAGTTCTGCCGGAACAAGGTCCGATGCGGCCGCAAGCTCTTCAGGGCTGACTGCAAGGCTGTCCAGCTGAACTCTGTCAAACTGAAGTTCATAGTCGCGCAGTGCCTTGTCGCCACCTGCGCGTACGGTGTCCAGCACTGTCTGCACGCGCTCATACAGTCCTGCAACGCTCAGAGCCGGTCTGGCAAGCAGCCCGTCCCACTGTGAGCGGTCCGGATAAATGACTTTCCTCATAATATCATCTTTTCAATGGGCAGGACAAGGATGCCTTCTGCTCCAAGTGACTTAAGTTTACCAATTATTTCCCAGAAACGCTTCTCGTCAAGGACGGTATGCACAGAACTCCAGCCGCTCTGTGCAAGCGGCATGACTGTGGGACTCTTTATGCCGGGCAGAACACCGGTAACATCGGACAGACGGTCATTGGGCACGTTCATCATGATGTATTTCTTGCCCTGTGCGGCCTTGACGGCATCAAAGCGGAACAGCAGTTCTTCAAGTACGGCCTTCTTTTCATCATCCATCTTGGGGTTGCCAATCAGTAGGGCTTCGGACTGCATTACGACCTCGACTTCACGCAGGTTGTTGCTGACCAGGGTGGAACCGGAACTGACAATGTCAAAAATGGCATCAGCAAGTCCGATGCCGGGAGCAATCTCGACAGAACCGGTTATGACGTGGGTTTCGGCCTTGATTCCGTTTTTCTTGAGGAATGAATTCAGAATACCGGGATATGATGTGGCAATCTTCTTGCCGTTGAACCATTCAAGTCCGGGGTAGTCAATGGCTTTTGGAATGGCAAGCGACAGACGGCAGCGGCTGAATCCCAGACGCTTTATGACATCGGCCTTTTCAGCGCGTTCAACGAATTCGTTCTCTCCTACAATGCCCACATCGGCCACACCGCCGGCTACGGACTGGGGTATGTCGTCGTCGCGGAGGAAAAGGACTTCGACCGGGAAGTTTCCGGACTGTACCAGAAGTGTTCTCTTTGATACTCCAAGGCTGATGCCTGATTCCTGAAGGAGCTCCATTGTCTCATCATAGAGACGCCCCTTTGACTGTACTGCTATTCTCAACATATATCTTATTGTTACTTATTCCAACAAAAAAGGCTCACCGTCATTCGGCAAGCCCTTTATATTTGACACGACAATCAAGCCTACCGATCAGGATCTGCAGGTATGATGATGGTGGTATGATGCAATTCTTTTCATTTCGTGTGCAAAGTTATACCGAAACATCGGAACAAGCAAACTTTTAGCCGTATAAAAATGCCTGTTTGGACATATTATAAATAATGTATATCTTTGCGGCGGTTCCAATCCGCAAATATGGAGAAAACTCAATACAACGGACCGGAAATGACCGCCAAAAAGGTCGTAGTCCTGCTTCTGACAGCATCTGCCATTCTGGTTCTTTTTCTGACCAGGACAGTAAAGTCTGAAGCTGAACCGGAAATTGAAACGTCCTGGCAGCAGGTTGAAAGAAACCATACTTACATATCCCCATACGATTCCCTTTTCCGCCAGTATGCGGACAGTGTCTGCGACTGGAAAATGCTGGCTGCAATAGCTTATGTGGAGTCAAAGTTCGATACGGCTGCGGTTTCCGGCAGCGGCGCAAGGGGACTCATGCAGATAATGCCGGCCACATACAGTCGCATGCTGGCCAGGATGGGCGTACGTGACACCAGCGCACGCAGCATAGAACTGGACATAAGGGTGGCGGTCCGATATCTGGATGAATTGAACTCCACGTTCAGTTTCATCAGTGACGGGGAAAGGATGAACTACATACTGGGCAGTTACAACGGCGGTCCCAGCCATATATTCGATGCAATGCGCATAGCAAGGAAAAATGGACAGAACCGTTACAGCTGGTGCAGCCTGACTCCCGTAATCATGTCGCTTTCAGATCCTGCAGTGTATAATGACAGCGTGTGCAGGTCCGGCTGTTTTTACGGAACTGAAACATTGCAGTATGTAAGCCGTGTCAACAGGAAATATAACGAATACAGACGTCAGGAACTCTTGTTCCAGGCAATAGAAAAACTAGCAGAAAACAACAGGAATGAGATACATCATAACAATTGACCAGCGCACTTCATCATCAAAGGCTCTGCTTTTTGATGAAAAGCTGAATCTGGTCAGTCACAGAATAATACCACACCGCATATTCCACCCTAAGGATGACTGGGCCGAGGCCGATGCGGAAGAGATATACCGCAACACCATAGAGGCCATAAGGCAGCTTGACCTGCCTGTCACTGCGGACAACACGTTCTCTTTGTCAATTGTAAACCAGCGTGAGACATTCGTAATCTGGGACAGGACGACCGGAAAACCGGTCTATCATGCCGTGATGTGGCAGTGCCGCCGTGGCGCCGCATTCTGTCAGAGCCTTGTCGAACAGGGGCTGGAGACGGCGCTTCGTGAGCGAACAGGACTTGTTCCCGATCCGTATTTTTCAGCCAGCGGAGTGAAATGGGTGCTGGACAACATTGAAAGTGTCCGTGAACGTGCTGAAAGGGGAGACCTTCTGTTCGGAACCATAGACACCTGGCTGCTTTGGAAGCTGACAGGCGGCAAGGTCCATGCAACTGACTATTCCAACGCATCACGCACACTGCTCTTCAACATAAGGGATCTGGAGTGGGATTCTGAAATGCTCAAACTCTTTACCGTGCCGGCATGCATGATGCCCGAAGCCCGTCCATCGGACTCCATATTCGGAGAGACCGATATTGAAGGCATCCTGCCTGAAAAGGTGAAGATTGCGGGCGTGCTTGGCAATTCACACGGTGCGCTGGTAGGTCAGCTCTGTCTTGATCCGGGAATGGGAAAGACAACGTATGGAACCGGTTCTTCCGTCATGTTCAACATAGGCGAAGAACCCATGATCGCCCCGAACGGGATGGTCTGTTCTGTGGGCTATTCGCTCTTTGACCGTACCTGTTACGTACTTGAAGGACACGTCCATTCGTCCGGCGCAGTTCTGGACTGGCTGACTGACAATCTGCGTCTGGTCGGTTCCAGTGAGGATACGCAGCAGCTGGCAATGAGTGTTCCGAACAACGGCGGCGTGTATTTCGTGCCGGCTTTCTCCGGTCTGGGGTCGCCCTGGTGGGTGCCTGAGGCCAAGGCTATGATAACGGGCCTGACCATGTCATCGACCCGCGCCCATGTGGTGCGTGCCGCGCTTGAATCAATTGCATATCAGGTGGCCGACGTTGTTGAACTGGTTACACGTGACCTGAAATCATCGCTGCGTGAACTTGCCATTGACGGAGAGTCTGCAAAGAATGACTTCCTCATGCAGTTCCAGGCTGACATTCTTGGCTTCCCGGTAAAGCGCATGGGGCTTGAAGAGGCATCGGGACTTGGTTCCGCCATTCTGAACTGCTGCGCCTGCGGCATATTGACTTCCATTGACCAGGTCAGGGAAATACGCCGGATCAGTGAGATCTGCATGCCTGAAATGAAGGCCGATGAACGCGTCCGTAACCGTCAGGGATGGCTGCAGAGCGTGCATACTGTGATGCTTGCGGCAAAGAAGAATTCTTAACCTATCTTGAAGGCGCGGGCCATTTCGCGCTTGTCTTCATTTTCACGGATTGAGTCGCGCTTGTCAAACTCACGCTTGCCCTTTGCAAGCGCGATGACAAGTTTGGCAAGGCCTTTGTCACCTATGAACAGACGGGTGGGGACTATGGTGAATCCGGGGTTCTTGCTGTCCTGTGCCAGTTTCCTGAGCTCTTTTCCGGTGAGCAGCAGCTTGCGGTCGCGCTTGGCTTCATGGTTGTTGTATGAACCGTAGAAATACTGCGCCACATGCATGTTCCTGACCCACAGCTCTCCGTTTATGAAGGTGCAGTAAGTGTCGGTGAGACTTGCCTTGGAATCACGTATGGACTTGATTTCCGTACCCGTCAGAACGATGCCTGCCGTGTAGGTGTCAATGAGTTCGTACTCAAACGAAGCCTTCTTGTTCTTTATGTTTACCGTTTTTGTGGCAGTACGTTTGGCCATAATCAGAAGTCAAACGGTATTTTGACAGACAGAGTGTTGCTGTCAACAATCTTAATGTACTTGCCGGGGCTCTGTGACGAGAGGGCACGCAGCGTGTCAGGCATTGTTACCTTGACCATGATGCTGTCCTTGTCAAGACGGTCCAGAATATTCAGAAGAGAATCCCGACGGGCCTGTTCCTGCGCGCCTGCTGCAGGCTTGCGCAGTGATGATATGTCACAGGTCAGAAGCGCTTCCGTATTCATTCCGAAACGGGCAGTGGGTATATCGGAATAGACGCACATGATGAGTGTGTCCCTTTTTACACCTGTCGGGTAAATGCTGAATGTGGCCTTGTCATCTATTGACGGAATTGAGAATCCCGGTGCGACATTCACGAAATGGCCTGCGGCCCAGATATCCGGATAGACGAAATTCACGAAACAGTATTCCGTGAACTGGTAGTAGCTGTTCAGAGTGTCAGACGGTATGGTGTCTGCAAACTGAAGCGGGTCAAGCACCATGAGTTCGTCAAGGGTGAATGTGCTGTTGTTCATGTCTCCGACGGCATCGAATGATATGGAGACCATGACACGGTCACCGTCTTTGACATTGTAGCGTGCCATGTCAAGGGTGTCCCTGAAGTTCTTTATGACGGGCTGGTCGGTATAGCCGTCAAAAGCAAGCCAGGCCTTTGAAAGGCGTGTCTGTACGGTGGCCACACGGAACAGCTGCTCGTGATAGGTGGGCTGCTCCATCTTATTGCAGGATATAAAAGCCAGCAGGGCAGCGCACAATATGGTCTTTGTCTTCATTCTGTTTTATTTTTTTTGCAAAGATACACAATTCTTGAACTATATTTGCCATAAGCGGATCTTTGTCCGGAAATGGGCGGAACCCCCAGCTGGAGGACAATTTCAAGGTCCAGTCCCTGTTTGACCAGTATGAAGTGGAACCTTACATGAGAAGGCGCGCCTACAGGAAGGCGCTGGCTGCAATTCCCTGATCAGAATCTGTAGCAGACGCAGGCGTTGAGCCTGTTGGCATAGCCCATGTCCGCCCCGCCATCGGAATATATCCATTTGCGGCCGTTAAGGTATTCTACGCCCAGAAAGCAGGTGGGTGAGAAATAGTAGAACAGATTTGCCGCAATGTAGTCTGAATTCTTGAACCTGTCAGCTGTGAGCAGACCCTTGTTGTCAAGGTGGCAAAGCCCGAATACGACAGAACTCCTGAGCGTCTTTGACCACTTGTAGCTGGCTGACGCATAGCCGCCGGCAGCAGGCAGCGGAGCAAGAGTCGGATAGCCCTGACTGTCAAAGCCGTTCTCCATTCCCAGGCTCAGGCCCAGGCCGGCAAGGTCCTGTATGTAGTATGATACGCCCTTGCCGTAAATTCCCTGCGCGGAAAGTGTCAGCTTGTCTGACGGGCTGAAGTTGCCGCTGAGCGAGAAACCGTAGCCTGACGCATATTTGGTGATTCCGTCCGATGCTGTACTGAATCCGCTCTTTGATGTCCAGTAGCTTACCTGACGCAGCAGAAGTCCCGCCTGGACGTGGCCTCTGTCACCGCGGTATTTCAGGTGGACGGCCAGATCCGGGAAACTGTTGTAGTCCGATGATACATTGTATTCCTGAAAGGAATCGCCTATGGTATGAGGTGCTTCCAGAGCCGCGGCGGCTGTCCATCGGCCCATAGGAAACGTGTAGCCTATCAGATTGTGGACCATGGCTATCTGAGTATTCGGGCCTTGCAGGTCCACTGTCATGGGACCGGCTTCAAGGTCCATGAAGAAGGAGTAGGTCTTTCCTATTGTGAATCTGTCAACTGAGACGTACGCTTTGCTGAGCAAGATGTAGTCGGTGCCATCAATTTCGGCGCCCTGCAGCTGCAGGTATGCCGTGACCGTGTGTCTGCCTTTTGTGGCACGCGCCTTCACGTAAACATTGGATCCTGTGGCTGTGTAGCCGAAATGGTCGGTTTTGTCAACGGGAATGGCAATGGTGCCGGGGCTGAACGAGTATCCGTCCATGGCACCGTCAAAGTCATAGAATGTATTGAGATGGACCATGCCGCCTATGCCCAACGAAAAGCGCTTTTCATTGTCTGTGATCATGAAACGCGGGTCTGAGTCGTCTCTGTGGGCTTTCTGGAAATAGCCCAGTTGCGGTTCGTATCTGTCCGGGTCAACCGCGGTTGTGTCAACGCGCTGGGCGAAAGCCAGTGCCGGCAGCAGCAATGCCGTTATGGTCAGCAGCCTCTTCATAGTTTACAGGTTGAAGTGAAGTTTTGTACTGTAGTCCTTGTCAACGCAGACGGTGGCAGTCTTCTTTGTAAGATTGTAAACGGCAGACCACTGGGTGTTGCTGGTTATTTCACCGTTTTCTGAGTTCAGGTCAGTGTGGACCACATTGAGCAGATCCATGCACTGGTCCTCGGTCATGACGCGGCCGGTGCGTTCCAGAGTGCTGTGAAGGCTGTCGTAGCGCGCCTGTCCTACACCAAGACTCTCCCAACCTTGGGACAGGTAGAAGTTGGTCACATGGTCCCGGTCAAGCACGTTGAGCGTCCAGTCGCTGGCTGTCGGGTCATTGACGGGTGCTTCTTCACCGGGGCGGTAGTACTCAAGCACTACAGATCTGCCGCTGGCATCGGCTATCAGGAAATGATAGTTGCTGGGCGAATCTTCACCGTCAGCAAAGAAGTTGTGGCTGTCAAACATGGCTACCGCTTCTTCAACGGTGGCGCACTTGTCAAGGGCAAGCCTGATGGCAAGTGCCGGGGTGATATCGGACTTGGCCGGATTGTGCTGGACTGCGCCGCCGCCGCGCAATGAGAGGACGCCTATGAACAGGCCTGCGTCATTGATTCCGTCAAGGCAGCAGTAGATTGACGCTACGGTCGGGACGGAAATGTCCGTGGTGCCGTCTGACAGTGACCCTGCCACGTATTTGTCTGCATCGAGATACGGCATTGCCGATATGCACATGGATTCGTGCGGTGCCGGTGCAAGGTTGTGGACTACGATATTGGCCGATGAGAAGAAACGGTAGTCAAAGTTGCGGCCTACCAGAATGTCGCCATCGGGTGACTTGACGCAGAATGCGCTGCAGCCGAAATCCGGCGCTTTTCCCGGCGCTGCTGCCGGCAAGTCCAGCAGTGAGCTGAAAATCTTTGCCATGAGATCTGCGTTCGATTTTGCCCCGCCCCGGGCCATGAGCTCATCAAGCTTGTAGTCAGCGGTGTAGTCCATCGTGTAGAGATGGCCGTCCTTGATGTCACGCAGGGTGGCAGCCGATGCCTTCTGGTCATCGTTCTTAAGGTATGCTGCAGGGTTGGAGTTCCTGCAGGCAGTCAATGTAAGGACCATTGTAAGTGCAACAAGTGTATTCTTTTTCATGTCGTAATTATTGTAACATTCAACAAATCATTATATGATTATAGTTTTCCGGCAAAATCAGGTGGACATTATGGAATTCCCTGTCTGAAAAAGCTGGGACATGGCGAACAAAGGACAGATAGCGACCCTTCTGACCGCTTCGAAATTATTTCCCCTGTTATCTGAGAACCTGTCACGGTATTCAAGGAATCCGAAATTTTCCAGTGAGCATCTGACAGCATGATCAAGTTTTCGGTCTCTCATGAATGTCCAGAGGCTCTTCATTCCGCCCTGGGTGTCAGCTTTCACTTCAATAGGAAGAACTGTGCTGTTAAGAGATGTCAGAAAGTCAACCTCGGCAGTCGCATTCTTGGCCTGCCTGAGCCAATAGTGGAGGTCATGCCTGATATTCGGTTCAAGGTTGCGAAGGATTTCAAGCCCTGCAATCATTTCTGCAAGCGGCCCTTTATTGACCAGGTCCGATACAGTTGAGGTCAGAATGAAACCGGCATTCTGTGTCATGTTGTTCATTGACATGTTCTGCATTCTAAGAAGGAGACCGGTATCCAACAGCAGATATTTGCGGCAATCCTTGTCTTCTTCTCCACCCAGCGGAAGGCCGTTGCCATCCGTATGGGTTACAGGAACTATGATACCTGCTTTCACAAGCGCGTCCAACGCTTTGGACACATCCTTTGATTTGTACCCCTGAATATCACTTGACTTGAAACGGTTGCTTCCAACCTGCCTTACAACACTCTTCAATGTCTGGCGCAGAAGTTCCGGGTCAATCTTCATTTTGTACTTGGCAAAGTCTGTATCATATCCAAGGATGATGTCATCCTGTATCTCCTGACACTTAATGTAGTCATTGCCTGCAACCCAACTTGCTACGGATTCAGGCATGCCTCCAACAAGAAGATATGTCCTGAAAAGAGACACAAGTTTCTCATACAGGCCATCGGGCAGAGGATTGTTTACTGATGACTGTTTCCTTGCGGACAACAGCAGCGACTCACCGTTGGCAATAAGGAATTCGTCAAATGTCATCGGGAACATGAACATTGAATGAATCCTGGCCACACCATAAGTTGGGATATCATCAAGAGCGAATTCCAGCAGGGAACCGGCCGCAATGACATGAAGTTCCGGCATATCTTCCTTGAAATATCTGAGAGACATGATTGCCGGAATGCAATCCTGAATCTCATCAAGAAAGAGAAGGGTTCTTCCCGGCACAATCTGTTGACCGAAAATGGCGGCAATCTGCGGGACAATCTTCCTTACGTCTATGTCTCCGTCGAACAGTTTCCTATATGAAGGCATCTTCTCGAAGTTGATTTCAACATAGTTGTCAAACTGCTCGGCCAGATGTCTGACTGCTGTAGATTTGCCAACTTGTCTTGCACCTCTAAGCAGCAGCGGCTTATGAATTTCACTGTTGCACCAGTCCTTCAGATAGCTGTCGATAATTCTCTGATAGTACATGCTCATTGCTGAAATAATACACTTGCAAAGTTACATCACTTTGCGTGGTAAACAAATATTTGACGAAAATATGCAAAAAGGTAAGGTAATATTTGTAACAAAAACATCAAAAAGGTAAGGTAATAAATTATATTGGTGACCTTGAAGTGAACCGATCTGGAAAATAAACCCTTGTAGTTGGTATAATACTCTTCACATCCAGGCTCTTCCTCCTGATAGTAAACAATGATGTCTGAAAATTTCACGGCTCACCCGAAAAAGCATGGGGCAACAAAAGTGCTCAGTGGAAAATCAGTGGGGTGGCATAGCTTGCAGCGGGGCAGGCAAGGAAAAACATGGGATAAGACAAACTGAATGCAATTCTATTGCTTTCCGCCAAACCGTGACACACGCCCTACGGTTATAATGCTCTTGATGGCGAGCTATGAGTCTGGCTGCTCTGTATAAGGCATACCAGACTCAGGTAGTGCCTTTCTGTGTCTTCCGGACCATTTCATTGAGCCGCTGTTTGGCGAAATACTAAAAATCTGATTACTCTTCCCCAATTTAAACAGCAGAAACACTCCCATCATGCATGAAGAAATCCCCCTCAATCATATAAATCAAGGAGGATTTCAAGTTATGGATTCAGCTCTATAACAAGCTGACCGTCAATTACTTCTTAGCAGCCAGAGCCTGGGCAACGTCAACGGCGCAAGCTACTGAGCAGCCTACCATCGGGTTGTTGCCGATGCCGAGGAAGCCCATCATCTCGACGTGTGCGGGAACTGATGATGAACCTGCAAACTGGGCATCACTGTGCATGCGGCCCATGGTGTCGGTCATGCCGTATGAGGCGGGACCTGCGGCCATGTTGTCAGGATGCAGGGTACGGCCTGTACCGCCACCTGATGCAACTGAGAAATAAGGCTTGCCGGCCAGTACGCGCTCCTTCTTGTAGGTACCTGCAACGGGGTGCTGGAAGCGGGTGGGGTTGGTTGAGTTACCGGTAATGGAAACGTCAACGCCTTCCTTCCACATGATGGCAACGCCTTCACGGACATCGTCAGCACCGTAGCAGTTGACCTTGGCACGGGGACCGTCGCTGTAAGCAATCTTCTTGACAACCTTCAGCTTGCCGGTGTAGTAGTCAAACTGAGTCTGTACGTATGTGAAACCGTTAATGCGGCTGATGATCATGGCAGCGTCCTTGCCAAGACCGTTCAGGATGACGCGCAGAGGCTTTTTGCGGACCTTATCGGCCTTTGCGGCAATCTTGATGGCACCTTCAGCGGCAGCGAATGACTCGTGACCTGCAAGGAATGCAAAGCACTGGGTCTTTTCGTTGAGCAGACGGGCAGCCAGGTTACCGTGGCCAAGACCAACCTTGCGGTCGTCAGCTACAGAACCGGGAATGCAGAAGCTCTGCAGACCGATACCGATGTTTTCAGCAGCCTTGACAGCGCTCTTGTCACCGGTCTTTTCACCTTCCTTCAGTGCGATGGCGCAACCGCAGACGTATGCCCACTTTGCGTTCTCGAAGCAGATAGGCTGGGTTTCCTCACAAGCCTTGTAAGGATCGATGCCGTAGCTTTCGCAAATCTGGTTGGCCTCTTCAATTGAGGAGATTCCATGCTCGTTGAGAGCAGCGAGGACCTGCTTCATGCGGCGGTCCTGTGATTCGAACTTAACTTCTCTAATCATATCAGTATCTCCTTATTCTTTACGTGGGTCAATGAACTTGACGGCACCGGCCTCCTTTGAGAAGCGTCCGTAGGTCGATGTGACCTTCTTGAGAGCTTCATTGGCGTCTGTGCCCTTCTTGATCTCATCCATGAACTTGCCAAGGTTGACAAACTCATAGCCGCAAACCTGGTCGTCCTTGTCAAGAGCGATGCGGTTTACATAACCTTCGGCCATTTCAAGGTAGCGAACGCCCTTGGCCTTGGTGCCGTACATGGTACCAACCTGGCTGCGGAGTCCCTTGCCAAGATCTTCCAGACCTGCGCCGATGACCAGACCGCCTTCTGAGAAAGCGCTCTGTGTGCGGCCGTAAACGACCTGCAGGAAGAGTTCGCGCATTGCGGTGTTGATGGCATCGCATACAAGGTCGGTGTTGAGAGCTTCGAGCAGAGTCTTGCCCTGCAGAATCTCTGATGCCATAGCTGCTGAATATGTCATGCCTGAGCAGCCGATGGTCTCGACCAGAGCCTCTTCAATGATCCCGTTCTTGATGTTAAGAGACAGCTTGCAGGCACCCTGCTGAGGTGCGCACCAGCCAATACCGTGAGTCATGCCGGAAATGTCCTTGATTTCCTTGGCCTTGATCCACTTGCCCTCTTCAGGAATTGGAGCGGGTCCGTGCTTTGGTCCTTTCTGAACCACGCACATGTTTTCAACTTCTTTTGAGTAAATCATAGGTGAAAATATAGTTTGATAACTGATTTGTCGGTTTGCAAGCGCAAAAGTACTCATTTTTTTGCTCCGTTCGCCATGTCCGGCGGGATAATTTTAGGGTAGTGCAAACCTGTTGTCCAAAGCGGTGGCCTCAGACATGACAATAGCCCGGAGCCATGGGAACTCCGGGCCATTGCCTCTATTCAACCTAACATAACAGTGGTGCCTTTCAGTCGGCAAACAGGGGGGACAGGGTAGCTTCCAGATTGTCGCGGCGCAGGTTTTTGGCAACAATCAGGCCCGTGCTGCAGTCAATCAGGAAGTTTGTGGGAATTGACCTTATTGCGTACTGTCTTGCAACGGAATCGTCATTGTCCTTAAGCTGTATCCAGTTCATGCCGTTGTCATTGACGGCTGCCTGCCATGGATCATATTCGTCACTGACGGCCACACCTATAATCTGGAAGCCTTTGGACGAATACTTTTCATAAGCTGCCTTCAAATACGGCAGTTCGCTCATGCAGGGGCCGCACCATGATGCCCAGAAGTCAATAAGGACGTATCTGTTGACGGCGGGGTCTGTTATGTCTGCCGTGTTGATGACAATGCCGTCCTTGTCTTCCTGGCTGAACGGCTCGTACGGATTTCCTTCAGCGAATTTGCCTATTGATGATACGGTCCTGTCCAGTGAAATCCATTCGTCCGATTTCTGAACGTTCTCAGGGAACATGTCAAGCAGCGTCCTTGCGGATTCAATGTCGTCCATGTCAAACAGATTCTCAAGGCAGAACAGTCCGAAGTAATTGTCCGTGTTGTCACGCAGTCCGTCCGCTATTATGTCATTGATGTGCTGTGCGGTCTCGGAAGTGGCATTTTCATTATATTCAGAGAGCGCTTCCTGGAACTGTGCGTAGCCGCTGTTGGCTCTGGTGCCCTGCATGACGTAAAGGTCATCGGACTTATGGATCATATTCAGCTTGCCTGCTTCCAGAATGAAGGCGCAGATGGGGCCAGGCTCACCGTTTTCAGCGGACTTGATCGGAAATGACGATACTATGGCAAGCCTGGGAACCTGTGCGCTGTCACCCGTGAAGGTGAAACTGCCGTCAGTTGAGAAGACCGATGCAAGAACGTTCATGCTGTTGTCCTGCAGGTAGATGGAGTCACCGGTAAAGTCATCGAATTTACCGCTTATGCTGTACCGGCCGCTCTGTGTGCAGCTGGCAAGAAGGCCCATGAGGGCTATTGCTGTCAGATACTTTTTCATAATTACTGCCTTTCCTGTTCAATGTAAACCTTAAGTGAAACATGTGTACCGTTCAGAGTGCCCTGAAGCAGTGCGCCGCCCTGGATGGCATCCGGCACGTCTTCAATGGTCCTTACCTTGCTGTAGTCAAGCGTTCCGGCAAACTGCTCTTTGGTCAGGGGCGGGAAGAGCATTACAATGGTGGATTCCATGTGGTCGCCGCCGCGGTCAAAGTCCTGGTCAAGCGGGTAGCCTTCCGATCCCTGTATCTTTACGGTGCTGCCGTCTGCAAGTGTCAGTGTGAAGTCGCTGTTCACGTGACCGGGGAATCCGAATGTGGCGCGGATAAGGGCTTCGAAATAGACCTTGGTGACACTCGGGTAGAACTCTATGCGGCTGGTCGAGACCTGGTTGGGACCTGCTGCACCTTCAATCTGAACCGGAGTGTAGTTGAGTCCGGTGCTGACAATTTCAACGTTGTCAAAACGGTTGTCATCATCGGATATCTTAAGGCCCTGGATTATGGCACGGCCGCCTTCAACAAGGTCCATGGTCTTTACGTCAGCGGGTACGGCCTCAAAATGGTATGTGCTGTACATGGTGCCCATTTCAGGAACCCAGCACAGAGAGCCGTTGGCGTAAGAGTCCGACTCTTTCCACGGATGCTCGTCAAATTCGGGCAGACATTCGTCCCTGAGCATTTTATAGTGCTTGCCGTCTGCCACAATTTCAAGGGCAAGATCAGCATCGGGACGTGTCCAGACGTTACGGCCGTAACCGGTGTGGTGATAGGCAATGATGAACTCGTCCTGACAGAAAGCAATCCTGTCTATTCCGGCACTCCATTCGTTCTTGAATGCCTTTGGCTTTTCAACGGTTCTTATGGCCTTGTCCAGGAACGCGGTCTGCACGTCAGCCTGGAGCATGTCAGCCACCTCAAGAAGGGTGTGGCCGGGGAAACGGGTCAGCGATTCGGGCCTGGTGGGCAGGACGGTCATTGTGTACATGCCGTTTTTCCCTGCTGCAAAGCTCTGCGTGCCGTTGCGGTCAGCGGGATCGGCTTTCTTGCCGTTCTTGATTTCGGCAAGTATATTGGCCAGTGACGGGGTGCTGCTCTGCTCAATCCGGCAGACCACGAAGGTGCGCACGCCGCGTGCCAGAGCCACCTTCATGACCTTGTGGGCGTCATTCCATGTGAGCTGCCTGTCCGGGAAGAACGCAACGTTCTGAATGTCAAGGATGTTGATCCATTCGGCAATTGACTTGAGGCTGCCCCTGGTGACCAGCCCGTTGTGGTTCATGGCAAACACGCCGTCCCCCAGCGAATAGATTCTGGCGTACTTGTAGGTGGAGTAATAGGTCTCCCTTGCCTGTTCCGGGGTCTTGACGACCAGCGGTCTGATGCCAAGCGCGGCCAGGCTGTTTATGAAAGGACGTATTGTGTCCAGTCCCTGATTCTCCATGTCCTTGAGTCCCATTTCCTGAAGTCCGATGGTGACGCGGTACAGCGGCAGCCCTTCAGGATAGGCCATGAGCCATGCGGGAATCTCACCCAGTGGCAGGGTCACGGGTTCTTTGCCCCACATTTCTATGCGGGCTGTATTTGCATCGGACTGCATCCAGATGGTGGCGTTGCCCCACAGGTTTGTTGAGAACTTGCCCTGACCGTACTTTGCGTCAAGGACCCGGATTGAGTCACCGAACATGGCGTTGTTGGCCACAATGTCACTGAAGTCAGCTTCCGTGTACATGTCTTTGGCTTTTGGCGTGTCAGGGGTACAGTCGTACACGGTGACAGCCAGAGACATGATTACGACGGCCGTCACTGCCGGGGCATAGGCTGCTTTGAAGGCCCGTGCAAACCTGGAGTCTTTTCTGTTCATCATAAATATTCTGTTTGAAAGATTCTTCTTCTTGAAGTGGTTGGCCACGCTGAATCCGTTCATTGAGGCAATGCGGCCAAGAAGCATGTACTGGTACTCCTTTGCATCGAACCCGTCTGTGAGAACGCTGCTGTCAGCCTGGAATTCATGAATCTCCTGAAGGTCAGTGCGCAGCCAGGCCGCAACGGGGTTGAACCACTGCATTGACGACAGCAGGTCCACGGCCAGCATGTCCCAGGAGTGTCCCAGACGTATGTGGGCGCTTTCGTGGTCAATTATCACCTTGGCATTGGGACCGCAGTAGTCCTGCTTTGACATGACCATGGTGCCCATCCAGCTGAACGGGGTCAGGTTAAGGTCAAGCACTGCAATGCGCACTCCGTCCTCTTCACGGACCACCTGGCCGCGTTTCATCAGCCGTCTTATCTGAACAATGGAAAGCGTTGTGCGCGTAAGGTGGAAGACAAATCCCGCCAGCCAGATTCCGCTGAGCAGCAGTACCCAGTTGAACGGTTTCTTAGCCTTAACTGGTGCCGCGGCGGGCATTTCAACGGCCTGGGCGGCATCGGACCTGACTGTTTCCGCTACCGTCCGGTCCGATGTTATGGCGGCGGTAGCGGTCTGTACGGTCAGGGCTGGGGTTTCTGTCACGGTCACTGTCTGTACCATGTTCTCAGGCATGGGGCGGTGGACGGTGACTTTGCAGAACGGCAGCACGAATGACAGGCAGAACATGCCCAGCAGCAGTGCGCGGTTCAGCCTGTGGAATGTCTCGCGGTGCATGAGCAGCCGCTGCAGAGCGTAGAAGCAGGTCATTATAAGCGCTACCTGCAGTTGGTAAACAAGGAAATTCATAAGCATGGACGTTTACTGTTCTTTTCCGTTCTCAATCTGTTCGATCAGGCCCTTAAGTTCTTCAAGTGAGATCTTTTCGTCACGGACAAGGGCGCTGACGGCACTCAGGTACGAATTGGCAAAGCACTTGCCAATAAGGCTGTCCAGACTCTTTTCGCTGTATTCCTGACGGCTGAATGCGGGGTAGTACTGGAACGAACCGCTTATCTGGTTGTGCTTTACGTAGCCGTTGGATTCAAGTGTGCGCACCTGTGTTGACAGGGTGTTGAAATGCGGACGCGGCTGCGGATACAGTTCCTGCAGCTGCTTGATGTACATTGGACCGTTGTCCCAGAACTTGTCCATGATGATCTCTTCCTTCTTTGTAAGCCTTTTCATATTCTGTTCAATTGATTTTTCTACTTCTGATGGGCAAATATATAACTATTTTTTATAGTTGCCATGATTTGCAACTATTTTTTTTCGTTATTTTTTCCGATGTCCATGGTTTCGCCATTTTCCGGTACCACGAAGTGGCGTCAGGCGGCTTGTGGTGGTACCAACCCTGCCAAATTTCGGGGGTTGGTACCAAAGGAAGGCCTGTGGGGGCATTTCGTGGTACCAAAGAATGGCGGGATGCAGCGATTTTGCAATGCCCGTGGCAATGCAGTGTCAGATGAATGCGCTACATTCGCGGATATGAAGAGAAAGATTGCATTCATACTGGCTGTCCTGGCGGCAGCGGCACTGTCCGCCGGAAATGTCAATGGGTTTGAGAAAGACTGGAAGTTCATTCTCAAGGATGTGACTCTTGATGAGACGGAGCACACGGAAGGGTGGCGCACGGTGGACCTGCCGCACGACTGGAGCATTGAAGGGGAATTCAGCAAGGACAACCCGACCGGACAGGGCGGCTGGCTGCCGGCAGGCATCGGCTGGTATGTGAAGGAGTTCGTTTGTCCATCGGACTGCCGCGTGTTCTTCCAGTCCGATGGCATCATGTCACACAGCACGGTCTATGTGAACGGGCATGAGGTGGGCTCACGCGCCAACGGCTACGCATCGTTCTGCTATGACATATCGGACTATATAAACAAGGAGGGAGAGAACCGCGTGGCGGTAAGGGTGGACAACAGCGTCCAGCCGGCATCACGCTGGTACACTGGCTGCGGCATGAACCGCAGGGTGCGGCTTGTCTGCAAGAATGCCCTCCACATACCGTACCAGGGCGTTTTTGTCCATTACAGTGACGGTCAGGTCCATGTTGAGGCCGATGTCTGTAACAGTTCGTCCCAGGTGCAGAAGTTCACAGTGGAGCTTGCGGACCGGAATGTGAAGAGCGGCAGAATAACCCTGGCGCCGGGAGAACGCACTACGGTACGGCTCAGTTTCAGCGCTTTAGGGCTGGAATGGTGGACACCCCGGCACCCCATAAGACAGACAGTTACGGTCAGGATAAGACAGGGTAGGGCAGTGACGGATGAAGTCAGCACTAGGTACGGAATACGTACCATACGTTTTGACAACGAAACGGGATTCTCTCTGAACGGCCAGAACATGAAGCTGTACGGCGTATGCCTGCATTCCGATGCCGGCGCGTACGGCACGGTCACTGATGACCATCTGTGGACGGAGCGTCTGCTTGCGTTGCGCAAGTTGGGTGTGAACGCAATCCGATGGGCCCACAACATACCTGACCCGCAGCTGCTGGATATATGCGACCGTCTGGGCTTCCTGGTCATGGTGGAATCTTTCGATACATGGGAAGCCGCCAAACCGCATGCCGAAAAGGGCTACAACCTGGATTTCAGGGACAACTGGCGCATTGACACCGAGGATATGGTCAGGAGCGCGCGCAACCATCCGTCAGTCATCATTTACAGCGTGGGCAATGAGATACGTGACAATCTTAACAACGATGACGGCTTTGAAAAATACCGCATGCAGCAGGACCTGATTCATGAACTGGACCCCACGCGTCCCGTGACAATGGCCCTGTTCCGTCCCAACTCATCGGGAGTATACAGGAACGGCTTTGCCGAAATGATGGACGTGGTGGGGCAGAACTACCGTGTGGACGAGCTCAAGGCCTATCATGAGGCGCATCCCGAAAAGGCCATAATAGGGACCGAGAACACACATGACATCCAGTCGTGGCTGATGTTGCGTGATGACCCTTCGCTTTGCGGACAGTTCCTTTGGACAGGCATTGAATATATGGGTGAGGCCCAGTGGCCGCAGGTGTCGTGGAACACCGCCCTGCTGGACATAACCGGCGCAGTCAAGCCGCTGGGCCTGCAGCGCCAGAGCTGGTGGACCACTGACCCCATGGTCGCATTCGCACGCCATGAAGGCAGCGAACTTGTCCTGGACTGGACCCCATCGGACTCTGCATCGGTCCAGCAGATTGAGGTCTATTCCAACTGCAATGAGGTGGAACTGCTGCTGAACGGCCGTTCCCTGGGGCGCAAGGCCATGAAGTCCGATGCGCGTCCTGCCATGTACAGCGTGCCGTTCGAACCCGGCGAACTGGTTGCCAAAGGCTACAACAACAGCGTGGAATGCGCCGTTTTCAGACAGGTGACCGCCGGCAAGCCGTACGCGCTGAAACTGGATGCCAGCAAGGGCTTTTACCGTAAAGCCACGGCCATGGTTGTTGACCGTGACGGAAACGTCTGCCCGCAAGGGTCATACCCGGTCACATTCAGGTTCATATCGGGCCAGGCATGCATTACGGGCACGGACAATGCCGACCCAATGGACCACGCCGCCCACAAGTCATCCATGCATCCGTCATGGCGCGGAAAGTGCGTGGCCTATCTTGACAGTGTAGTTTACCGTAATGTGCTTACCGTTTCCGCTCCGGGTCTGAAGCCTGACACTCTGGTGCTTGAGCCGCGCATGTATGACGGCTTTGAGGAAACGCGTGAAAGCAGGAACCTCAGGACACAGTGCATAAACCGTGACGGTCTGGCCATGCAGTTCTCATACCAGGTGTTCGGCGAAAAGCCGCTTGACGGGCGCAGCCTGTACATTTCCATGCATGGCGGCGGAAACACGGCGCACAGCGTAAACGACAGCCAGTGGGAGAACCAGAAAGGGCTGTACCGTCCTGCCGAGGGCGTGTATGTATGTCCGCGCGCTCCCTGGGACGACTGGGACATGTGGTTCAAGGCACCCATGGACGGTCTGCTTGAGGAACTCATAGAAACTATGGTGGCCACAATGGAGGTCAGTCCGGACAAGGTCTATCTGATGGGCTATTCGGCCGGCGGTGACGGCGTGTGGCGTCTGGCAGCGCGTATGGCCGACCACTTTGCCGCTGCAGCCATGATGGCGGGACACCCCGGTGACGTGCATCTGGAGAACGTGCGCAACATGCCGTTCACCATCTGGGTGGGTGCCGATGATGCCGCGTACAACCGCAATGTGGAGGTGGCGAAGCGTGGGCTTGAGCTGGACTCGCTCCAGAAATGGGACCCTGACGGATATGTCCATGAGACGCATGTGGTGGCCGGCAAACCGCATTGGATGGATTTGGAGGATGCCGCCTCAGTACCATGGATGGCGCAGTTTGTCCGCAATCCTGATCCGGACAGGATAGTCTGGCGGCAGGAGGAGGTCTGCCGTCCGTCATTCTACTGGCTCAGTGTGCCTCAAGACGAGATGCAGCGCGGCATGACGGTCATTGTCAGCCGGAAAGGGAATACCTATAATATTGAACGCTGTGACTATTCATGGCTCAGGATATCATTCAAGATGGATTCCGATGACCGGAAGAACTGGCCAGCCTTCAAGTTCAATGGCAGGAAAATATCCGATAGGAAAACGGACTTCGGGTTAATTCATGACGATTCCCCTTTCAATGCTTTTGTGACAATCAGCCTTGCAGACTGAGAATCTGTTTTATCTGAAACCTGTCACTGATTTGTTGTATCTTTGCACGCAATGATGGAAAATCCGGATAATCTGAAAGGTTCGTTCAGTGAAGAGCAGGCTCTTGAACTGTATCACGAAATGCACCGCCAGGGCAATTTCAAGGACTTCGTTACAAAATACATGTACAACGAAGACTACAGGATTGTGCGTAACGTGTTCTGGGCTGTGACAAAGTCAACGGAGGCCGAAGTGCTTGAACTGCAGCCAATCATGGAACAGCTGGTTGAACTGGCAATGGGGACGGACAATCCTTCAGTGCGCAGACTTGTGCTGCATGCTGTCGAACGCCTGAAAATGAAGGAAGAAGACATGAGAGTGGATTTCCTTGATTTCTGTCTGGACCACATGGCTGACGTTGAAGAGTATCCGGGCATACAGACGTTGTGCATGAAACTGGCACATAGGATGTGTTCATTCTATCCGGAGTTGGAACGTGAATTCACCGTCACTCTTGAAAACATGCAGATTGAGTACTACAAGCCTGCTGTGAAAGCGTTACGGTCAAAACTGTTGAAAAAGTAAAAAAATGGACCATTTGCCAAAGAATGATGCTGCAATGCTGGCTCAATGGAAATTCCGTGGGGACATTCATAGATTGAAGCGGGGCAGACAGGTGAAAATCATGGAACAGGACAAGTGGATTGCAATTCAGCTGTTTTCCGCCAAACTGTGACACACGCACTGCGGTCAGAAGGCTTCTGGCTGCGTGCTATGAGTCTGACAGCCCTGTATAAGGCATACCAGACTCAGACAGTGCCTTTCTGCGCCTTCCGGGCCATTTCATTGAGTCGCTGTTTGGCGGAATCGGAAACCCGGCGGAAGACATCCGCATGACCGGTCCGATGTTCCGGCGCATTGTTTCCGGACGGCTTACCATTTCCATTTTCGCCAAACCGGTACACATAGATAGCCGTCATGTACCTTCCAAAGGGTGTTGTAGGCGTGGTGACTTTGCCAGATCCGCTTTCGTCGGCGCAGTTTCCGCCATTTTCGGCGCCGAGATTCCAACCGCTCAAACATGATGTGCCTCCTGGAGCCTGTGGATGCGGTGCCGTTCACCGGACCAGACTGTTCAATGCACTTATTCGCGGCAAGTTTTATGGTAATACATTCCAAAATATTGGAATCTGGAATAATTCTTCAGATTTTCCTTAACTTTACTGCAAACTGACTGAATATGAGAAAAACCTTACTGTCTTTGCTGGCCGCCGTTCTGGTGACAGCTTCATGCGGAATTGAACAGCCGCAGATACATAGTGTAGAGATGAATCAGGGCAGACGGTACTGCAATCCGCTGCCCATGGTGACAGGCCCGGGCGGAAACGCCGCAGGTGACGTATCGGTCTTCCGTGAGGGCAATACCTATTATATGTTCTGTACGGGCGGCGGCGCGTGGACATCGGACAATATGCTGGACTGGGAATTTACGCCCGTGCAGCACGTGCCGGTGGCCCCTGACGTGGTCAAGTTCCGCGGCAAGTTCTACATGTCCGGCAACGACTGCCCGCTGTATGTGGCTGACAACCCGCTGGGACCGTATACCGTGCTGGGGCAGTGGGAAAACACGCCCGGCGTTGAAGGTGGCTGGAACGATCCGTTTGACATGCACATCTTCATTGACGGGGACCAGCCGTACCTGTTCTATTCCGGCCGCGGCATAAGCGGAATTTTCGGCGTGCCGCTGGATCCGGACCACCTGAACCGCTTTGCTGACAAACCCACGCATCTGTTCAGCTTCAACAGCAGCCATCTGTGGGAACGCTACGGCGAGATGAACGAATACACCGGCGTGGCATGGATTGAAGGGCCGTGGTGCTTCAAGTACGGTGACACCTATTACATGGAGTATTCGGCATCGGGCACACAGTGGAAGACATACGCTGAGGGGTATTACACGGCCAAGAGTCCTCTGGGACCTTACACGTATGCAGAGAACAGCCCGCTGCTGCGCAAGACTGAAGGCCTGGTGACCGGCACCGCACACGGCAGCGTGGTCGAAGGGCCTGACGGCGGACTGTGGCAGTTCTACACCATTGTGCTTTCCAACCCGCCAGGGGGCCGCCGCATAGGTATGGACCGTATCAAGGTCGATGAGAACGGAATGTGGTCAGTTGACATTACAGACACCCCACAGCCGGCTCCCGGCGCAGGCGGCACGCTGGAATCCATTCCGGTGACAATCAACAAGATGAACGCAATGAACGCGCTCTCCACATTCTCAAGCCAGCAGCCCGGACGTTACGCGTCATACGCCATCGACAACAACAGCGGCACGGTGTGGGAACCGGAACCGCAGGACACCATGCCTGTTCTCATGATTGAGCTGTCCCCCGCCACCAGGTTCGATGAGGTGCAGCTGTTCGATGTCGATGCCGTGCGCCTTATGTTCGGCGGCAGCACACCACGCCGCGGCTTTGGCGGCGGTGGCGCATCGGTCTATAAATATAAGGTCGAAGTGTCAACGGACGGTGAGAACTGGACCATGGCGCTTGACCGGACCGCCAACACAGAGCAGAAGAACACCATTTTTGAGGATTTCAAGCCCGTTGAATGCCGTTTCGTGAAGCTGACCGTGACCGGTTGGCCCGGAGGGCAGCTCAGCGTGATAGAGTTCACCGCATTCGGCCGTCCAAGCAGCACCCGGCCAGCGCGGGTGGCTATTCCGCCGGTCATTGAATATTAATAACAATCTGATATGGAAACAAAAGAATTTGAATTCAATGGATTCAGGATGAACGGCTTCATCGGCCTTCTCCTTGTGCTTGTATTTATCGGACTGATAGTCTGGAGTTCGGCCAATGGCGTGAATGAATCATGGCTGATACCGCTCTGCATAGTCCTGTTGGTCCTGACGCTGCCGGGCTTTGTCCAGCTGGAACCGAATGAGGCCCGCGCCATGGTGTTTTTCGGCAAGTACCGCGGCACATTCCGTGAGAACGGCTTCTGGTGGGTCAACCCGTTTATGACAAAGAAGAAGGTGTCCCTGCGCGCACGTAACCTGAATGCCGATGCCATAAAGGTCAATGACAAGAGCGGCAATCCAATCATGATTGGTCTGGTCATGGTCTGGAGGATCAGGGATGTCTATAAGGCAATGTTTGAAATAGATTCCCAGACCATGGGACAGAATGCGGCCGGAAAGTCCAGCCTGACATCGACCATGAAGGCTTTTGAGAACTTTGTAGCCGTCCAGTCCGATGCCGCACTGCGCCAGGTGGCCGGCCGCTACAACTATGATGAGAATTCTGCTCCGGACGGACTTGTAACGCTGCGTTCCGGTGCCGATGAGATAAATGATGCCCTGAAGCAGACCCTGAACGAGCGTCTTGCCATTGCCGGCATTGAGGCAGTGGAGGCCCGCATAAACTATCTTGCATACGCGCCTGAAATTGCGGCCGTCATGCTGCGTCGCCAGCAGGCCGATGCCATTATCGCAGCCCGTGAAAAGATTGTCGAGGGTGCTGTGTCAATGGTTAAGATGGCTCTTGACAACCTGAAGAAGGACGGTGTGGTGGAACTGGACGAAGAGCGCAAGGCCGCCATGGTCAGCAACCTGCTGGTGGTCCTGTGCGGTGACGAACCGGCATCGCCTGTCGTCAACGCCGGCACGCTTTGACTGTTGTCAGGGCTATAACCCTAAAATCTCTCTGACCAGCGGTACGACAGCCGCCTTCAGGGACTTGTCATTCAAACGGTGCTCGCCGTCAAAACGGCGGGCATTTTTGTAATGTTTTTTGAACAGGTCATAGGTGTTGACGGTGGTGTCATGCACGCCGAACAGGCCCCAGGTGTTCTCCCTGTCAAAGTCTGTGATTCCCTTGAACTGCTGGCGCTCCATCATGTTGAAGTTCTTCACTATCTGACCGGTAATGACAAAGTCCTTCTGTCCGTCCTTGCGGCCGTTCTGGAACGGGTAGCGGGTGTTGGCCTTCATGACCTTTGACATGGTTGACATGTTGAACGCCGGGTTGACGCATATCTTGCGGAATCCGAACATCTGCTGGGCGTACATTGCGCCCATGGACGTGCCTACAATTATATCGGGCTGCTCGTCCTGGACGAACTGCTTCAGGTAAGGCAGCGCCTGGGCCGGATCGACGGGGATGTCCGGCGCCACGACCTCAAGTTCCGGCAGCATGCGGCGCAGGCTTTCGACCGTGCCGCTGGCTCCTGACGATCCGAATCCGTGGAAATATACCAGTTTCATAATACCGCAATCCTGTATTTGAATGTGCTGTCGGCGCCGGACTCAAGGCTGTTCATGTAGTCGCGTCCGGAAATGTCGCCGTCATATCCTGCATAGTCGCAGCGCCCCATCCACGGTTCTATGCATACGAAAGGAGCGTTCTTTGCGGGCGGAGACCACAGACCCCAGACCGGTGCGTCAACTGTTTTTACTGCAATGTACGGCGTGCAGGTCTTGTCATACAGCACCACCTGGTCAATCTGATGTTCCTCAAGGACCAGCGCGTCACCGGCAAAGAGTCCCGGCGTAAGTGGCAGCATGGCGTCACTGTCAAGATTCAGCATTCCGGCCCGGTCACTGCGGTAACCGTCGGGTGTAAGCAGTCCGATGATGACGTCCTGTACGGGCTGTGAGCCTGATACCAGGCGGAAATAGCCGTGTATGAAGTCCTCCTTATGGAAGTCACGCAGGTTGAATCCGGGGTGGGCTCCAATCTGGTAGAACATTCTGTCCTTGCCGGTATTGATGACCTTCCACTGAACGGTAAGGACGGTGCCACGCAGGGAATATGTGGCTTCCAGACGGAACGGGTAGGGGTATGCCTTCAGCGTGGCGGCATCGGACTCAAGGACAAGGGTCACACTGCACCTGCTTTGTCCGGTAACGGTAAAGTCCATGTCACGTGCAAAGCCGTGCTGCGACATGGGGTATTCCCTTCCGTCAGCCAGGAACCGGCCGTTCCATACTTTTCCTACAATAGGGAACAGCATTGGAGCATGGCGTGCCCAGTAGTCGGGGCAGGCGGTCCAGATCAGTTCCTCACCACTGTCAAGGCGTTTGAGCGACACCAGTTCGGCGCCGTGCAGAGAGATTTCCGCACTAAGGTATCTGTTCGAGATTTTCATAAATATCTTACTGTTTCTTCAAGCGGTTTGCGCTGTGAGTGGCGGGCCGATGCCACACCGTCCTGCGCGGCGTATCCTATGGGCATCAGTGCTACGGGGTGTATGTTTGCAGGCAGGTCAAACAGCTGGCGGACCTGGTCGAATTCAAAGACGCCCACCCAGCATGAGCCTATGCCCAGTTCCCAGGCCTGGAGCATCATGTGGGTAAGGACTATTGACGCATCGACCTCGCCAGACGGACGTCCGGCATCCTCATGATGGCGGTTCTTCCAGCAGATGTTCTCATCATAGCATACAAGCAGGGCCTGCGGGGCACCGAAAAGGTACTTGGTTGCCTGTTCCATCCTGGCAAGGGCTTCAGGGCTCTGCAGGACATATATTACCTGCGGCTGGTTGTTGACGGCTGTAGGGGCCACGCGGCCGGCCTGCAGTATTTTTTCAAGCTTTTCAGGCTCCACCTTGCGGTCTGTGAAAGAACGGACCGAATAGCGGCTCTCAGCAAGTGAAAGGAAATCTGTCATAGTTACAGTATTTTTCTGATTTCTGATAATCTGTGAATGGTGTATTCCGGGACGATTGCCGGATCAGGGGGTGTGCCGCGGTGCGTGAACCAGCAGGTGTGCAAGCCGTAGGCTATGCCGCCGCTTATGTCCGCGTTGCGGGAATCACCTATTATTATGGTTTCTGCCGGAGTTACTCCGTCAACATGCTGGAAACAGTAGTCGTAATAGCGCGGATCGGGCTTGTTGACGCCAATGTCAAGCGACCCGAAAATGCCGTCAACGTACTCTATGAGTCCGGCTTTTGTCAGACGTGTCATCTGCTGCAGGTTCGATGCGTTGCTGACCACATATACCTTGTAGCGTTCATGCAGGTACTTCATGATTTCATGGGCCCCCTCCATGGGTACGGCCGTGTCACGCAGTCCGGCAATGAAATCCTGTTCGAACGCCACCCCATCGGCCTTGATTCCAAGATCGTCAAAAATGCCCTGCCAGCGTGTGCGGTGAAGCTCGTCAACGGTCAGCTGCCTGTCTTCAATCAGCTGCCACAGCTTTACGTTGCGGCTCATGAAGAACTGGAAAATGGATTCACTGAAAATAAGGCCGTGCTTGGCAAAGCATGCCTGAATGTTCTGGCGGGCGCATTCGTTAAAGTCCAGCAGGGTGTCATCGACATCCATGAACACCGCTCTTATTCCGTTCAGTCTTCCATCCATACCTCGCCGATAATCTTTTCGTAAAACAGTTCTCCTGTGTCGTTATGACTGCCGTTGGCATCAAGGTAAGTGACGACAGGATTGCCCTTGTGCCTGTTCCTGAAACTCTCCATGCAGTCATAGGAAACCACACCATCGGCCTTTGAATGGAAGAACAGCAGCGGAATTGTGGGCTCCCAGCCTTCTGTCAGGTCAAAGGCCTTGTGCAGATCCCGGAATTCGCGGAACAGCGTGCCGGTCGTGTCAAGAAGTTCCGGACTCAGGCAGTCCGATATTCTGGCGCCGCACCGGTTCCTTATGGCACTGTTCAGAATGGCTGTGTCATACAGCCTTGATTCCACCATTTCCAGAATGTCCGATGAATTGAACCTGTCCGTGAACAGATTGCCGATGTTTGAAACCAGATTGGAATTCTTCAGGGTCTCTATATCAAGTGCCATGACCACAGGCATTTCTGCAACGTGTTTCGGATTATTCACATATGATTCTATCATGACCATCTGGTCGTACGGCCCGCCACCGCAGAAACTTTTCTTAAGGTGGACAGCCTTTTTGAGTTCCGGGTCCTGCTCAACCAGTTTTGCAACGCCAAGTGACACGGAACCGCCAAGCGAATATCCGAAATTGTATGTCCTGTAGTCCGATGCCAGGCTTATGCCGTTGTCCTTGAGCACCTGCAGGGCGGCCTTGAAGCAGTCAATGCTTTGCCGTGCAAGCAGGGGACTGTTGAAATAAGGTGCAGGCATGTTTCTTGTCAGTCCCAATCCCATGTAGTCCGAACCCACATAGACGGCCTGACGCGTATGGCACATGATCATGCCCGGCATGTATGACTGTGACGGACACTGGTCCCATCGGGTTGCGGTGAAATGGTTTTCAAGCCAGATTTCTTCATTGTACCGGCTGCCCAGCGGCCAGCAGACACAGCCGGAAAGGCTGACCTGCGTGGTGTCAAACATGGAATGGTACATGAATGTTGCCCGCACAATGCGGGTGTTCATTCCGATGGATATGCCGGTTATGGCTTCTGCAACGTCTGTGCACAGTATGGTGTCCGTGCTGACCGGAAGGTACCATTCACGGGGTTCTTCTGGAAGGACAGGGTCGTTGTCCTTTACGCATGAAGCAAGCAGCAGAGATGCAGACAGAAATAAGATAATCCTTTTCATAACAGTGTGACAATTAACCGTTTGCCGGTCTTTTCTGTAATACGGAACCGGTTGTCCGTACGCCTTCCTACAACCCAGACAATTCCATTCCCGCAGGTCAGCACCAGCTGGCGTTCCCTGTCAATAAGGTCCAGCTTGCTGTCGGTCAGGAAATCACTGACCAGCTTGCGCCCCTTCATGCCGAACGGAATGAACTGGTCGCCGTTTTCATGCCGGCGTACGGTGAGCGGTCCGTCAATCTTTTCCAGGTCAAGCGTGGCGACAGCCGGGGACTTGTCTATCGGACAGTCGGTCACTACAGACAGCTTCAGCCTGTGGCCGTCCGGAAGTCCTATGACCTTTCCGTCTTCAATGTCAAAAGTGACTGCAGGCAGTTCCATGAGCGGAGCCACTACAAGAGTGCCCCTGTCTATGGCCGCCATATGTGTGGGGCTCAGAAACTTCACTCCAGGCTGTGAGCCGGCAGAATCATCAATGGCCTCTATCTGGCTTTCATTGAAGCCTATGGGTGACAGAATCTCAAAGAGAAGTCCTTCAGGACAGTTCTCCAGCCTGATGACTGTCTTGTCACCGGACAGGCTGACGTGCCTGCGTTTCAGTTCTTCAAGTCCGGTGCTGTAAATCTCCATGGCCTGCTGCAGGTGACGTGCCGTGTCTTCGATGGAATCATCGGCTGCGGGGTTAATCTCACGCATCAGGGGCAGCAGCCTGAGCCGTATCCTGTTGCGGGTGAAATCCGTCTCAAGGTTAGTGCTGTCAGTAATGTAATCCTGGCCTATGGAGTCAAGATACTGTTCAATTTCATTTCTGGAAACGCACAGCAGGGGCCTTATCACATTGCCGTTCCTGGGGCTGATGCCTGTCAGCCCGCGCAGTCCGGTGCCGCGCATCAGGTTCAGGAGTACAGTCTCGACTGAATCGTCCCTGTGGTGGGCTATGCAGACGGCTTCTGCCCCGCATTCCGTCCTTATACGCTCAAAGTCGCGGTACCGGAGTTCGCGTGCGGCCATCTCAATTGAAATGCCGCGGTCCGATGCATACTTGCGCGTGTCGTAGTGGCATGTTTCAAGCCGTATGCCAAGGCTGCTGCAGAGTGCGGTCACGAAGCACTGGTCGCGGTCGCTTTCCTCACCGCGCAGGTGGAAGTTGCAGTGCACGCATATCGGACTGTAACCCAAGTCCAGCAGGACACGCAGCAGGGCGGTGCTGTCAGCGCCGCCGCTCAGGCCCACCAGTACTTTCGCTCCGTCTGTGAGCAGGCCGTTTCTGCCAATGAATTCCCTGACTTTTCCTGTCAGATCATTTTTCCTTGCCATGTCTGTACAGCTGCCTTGTGTTGTGAATGTAATGCCATATCGTGTACAGTCCGCCCGCGACTGAAATCACGGGGTCCCAGAATGTGTAGCCCATCCAGATTCCGAATACGGTGTTCTTCTGACCCAATGCCTGACTGCCTTCAATGCGGCTGCCGAACGCTGCACCTATGCGCCGCCCTGTTCTGAACTGGAATATGCAGCAGGCAAGAGAGACAGCAGCCATGCCAAGCAGCGTCCACAGGCTTCCGCGGCTGTGCACAATGGCACGCGTGCTCATCATGATGGCAAGCGTCAGCGCCATGCTCCACAGATAGAACGACAGGTTGATTCTGTCTGACACCCATTTGTGGAAACGCGGCATGAGAAAACGCACGCCCCATGCGCACAGGCAGGGCAGGATGAGCAGCGGGAAGACCTTTGCCAGAATCCTGCCAAAGGCCGATATGAACGATATGCCTGCAGTCGGGTAGAGCAGGGGCACGGTGAGCGGCACTACAATGGCTACGGTCAGGTTGATGATGATTGTGTACATGACCACCTGAGCCATGTCTCCGCCAAGTTTGCCGGTAACGACGGCGCATGCTGTTGCAGTGGGACATATCATGCAAAGCATTGCAGATTCGAACAGGATCCTGTTGCGTATCACCCAGGCTGCTGCGGCGCTTCCGCTGTGCATGGCCCAGATGACAGTTCCGCTTAGCAGAAGAAACGAACAGAGCTGCACAAGCCAGTTCCACAGATGCCATCTCTGCAGTTTGAGCTGGCGCGGCTCAATGCGGCAGAAACTGATGAACAGCATGAGAAAGAGCAGGATTGGCTGGATCTTGCGGCAGACGGCTTCAATGGCCGGACCTGCCGGATGAAGGACCGGAATCTGCATGTAGATAAGGTAGGAGCCGGCTCCGCAAATCATGCCTATGACCAGCATCCAGTCCTTTAAGAATTTGAGCAGTCCCCCTTTCATACAAGATTCCCTATTCTTTTCTGCAAAGATACTTTTTCTGCCTGACTTTCGTTTTATCTTTGTGACGCTAAAATGACCTTATTATATGAAACCCCTCAAACTGCTGCCCGTTCTTGCTGTGACGCTTGCATTGTGCTCCTGCATGAATGACGTCACATTCTCATCCGATGCCCGCTGCAGCCTGTCCTTTTCACAGGATACGGTCAGCATGGACACGGTGTTCACGGGGGTGGCATCGGCCTCAAAGGGTTTCATTGTCTATAACCGCAATGATGCGGGACTCAGGTTCAGCGTGATGCTTTCAGGCGGTCAGTCAGGCGTGTTCAGAATCAATCTGGACGGTCAGGGCGGCACGCGCATGGACGGGCTGGAGATTGAGGCCGGTGACAGCATGTTCTGTTTCGTTTCAGTGAACATTCCGGAAAGCAGTGCCGGCACACCGTTCCTGGAGTCCGATTCAATTGCGTTCCTGCTTGAAAGCGGGACCGTCCAGTACGTAAGACTCATGGCCTGCGGCCAGAATGCCGTAAGGCTGCGTTCATATAAGGTCATGTCCGATGAGACGTTCACGCCTGCCCTGCCGTACATTGTCTTTGACAGTCTGACGGTTGCTGAAAACGCATGTCTGACAATGCAGCCCGGCACCCGGCTGTTCTTCCATGACGGCGCCTGCCTTGATGTGGCGGGACGTGTGGTGGCTGCAGGTTCCAAGGACAGCATGGTGGTCATGCGCGGAGACCGTCTTGATGAGGTGCTTGACGGACTTCCCTATGATCTGACCGATGCCCGGTGGCTGGGAATACGTCTGCGCGGCGGCAGTTTTGAAAACCGTTTTGAATACTGTGACATACACGGCGGCTGCTACGGCATACTGGCTGACAGTTCGGCATCGGACCGCGTCAAGTTCACCATGCATTCGTCCATGCTGCATACGGTGGCCGGCAACTGCATAGAGGCCACAGGTTCCAGGATTGAGGTGGCCAATTCACAGATAACCAACCCCGGACTGGCGTGTGCCGATCTGGCCGGCGGGGCATCGGACTTCACGTTCTGCACGCTGGCAGACCTGTCGCTGTGGAGACAGGGCACATGCGCTGTGCTGCTGTCAGACCGCCGTGATGACGTGGCGGTGCCTTTTGAAAGTGCCAGCTTCAATTCGTGCATCATTACCGGCCGGCATGCCAATGAATTTTCTGCAGGTCTGCCTGATACGGCCCGCTATGAGATAGCCCATTCCCTGGTCATGGTCTCCGACACGACCGGCAGCCATTTCCGTAACGTGATTTTTGAGGACCGCCGCTCGGAACTGTCCGGTGCCGCCAACTTTACAGGAAACTCCAGGACAGGCTACGGTTCAGTATTCACACTTGATTCCCTTTCACATGCCCGCGGCATTGCCGACACCGTGGCCGTGGACTGGCCGCTAGACCTGGCGGGCGTCCCAAGGCCCGCTGTGGGGGCCGATGCAGGCTGTTACCAGTATTACCAATGAAACATTTCTTCCTTTCCATCCTTGTTTGCACAATCTTCCCTATGACAATTCAGGCGCAGGGAAGCATGACTGTCATGTTCTACAACACCGAAAATCTTTTCGACACAGTGGATAATCCTGAAAAGGCCGATGACGAGTTCACGCCTGAAGGCAGTTACCGCTGGTCTGCCGGACGGTACTGGGCAAAGCTGAACTCATTGTCCAAAGTCATTGCCGCCGTCGATGAGGATACGGCTCCTGCACTTGTCGGACTGGCAGAGGTCGAGAACGACACAGTACTGTCAGACCTTACGTCAAGGGCCGCTCTGCGTGAGGCGGGTTACCGTTTTGTCATGACCGATTCCCCTGACCGCCGCGGCATTGACGTGGCTCTCCTTTACCGCAGGACTTTCTTCCAGTACATAAGTCACGAATGCATAAGAGTTGATCTTTCCCCTCAGGGCGGTTCGCCGACAAGGGACATTCTACATGTGACGGGGCGCCTTGAGAACCATGACACCCTTGATGTCTATGTCTGTCACTGGCCAAGCCGCATTGGCGGTGAAAAGGAGACCGAGCCGCTGCGCATGATAGCCGCCGGCCGTGTGCGCCAGTCAGTGGACAGCGTTTTCAGCGTGCGCCGCAAGCCGTACGTGATAATTATGGGTGATCTGAATGAAGGCCCGGATTCTCCAGCTGTGCGCCAGGGACTTGGGGCTGCACCGTATGCATCGGACCCGGATATGGAGGACAGGCACCTTATGACCATGATGGACTGTCTGGAGGACGGCAGCTACAAGTATCAGGGAAGTTGGGACTGTTATGACCAGTTTGTGGTGTCTGCCAGTCTGATGAACGGGCTGGGGTGCACCGGGGCGCATGATGTGCGTATCTGCGCATTCGATTTCCTGCTTGAGGACGATGACACCTACGGCGGACTCAAACCCAAGCGTACATATAACGGCCGAAGACATCAGGGCGGCTGTTCCGACCATCTGCCGGTGTGCATGACAATATCTTTTTAACCTTGAAAGGTTGCCGTTATCATTTATTAGCCGTACATTTGAAAAATTTTGTATCGGATTTTATTAACCTAAAACTTACAATATGAAAAGTATCAAGATGGGACTGGCAGCCGCCATTGCTCTTGCAGCCGCTCCAGTTTTTGCACAGAAGTCAATTCCACTGGTTTATGATCAGGAGTTTACAGGTTCCAAGTATCCTGCACCCGCAATGCCCGCATTGGGTGAGTCACCTGTACTGGAATCGCTTCCCAACCCGTTCGAGTTTGAAAACAGCAAGAAGAAGGTCAAGAAGTTCAAGGACTGGGAGAAGCGCCGTGCAGAAATTGTACGTGAACTTTACCATTATGAAATAGGTGAGAAACCCATGATTGGCAAGGAGGACATCACCGCCACTCTTGAAGACAACACCCTTACCGTAGTTGTCACACGCAACGGCGAGTCCCTGACCATCAGCGCAAAGATCAGCTACCCGGACGGAGACGGTCCGTTCCCGTTGATGATAGGCGCATCGAACAACAGTCTGCCGCGCAATTTCTTCTCGGACCGCAAGATTGCCACTCTGAACTTCTCGGAGCGCCAGGTCAACAGCTACTCACAGATGGGCGGCATGTTCGGCGGCGGTCAGAAGGCCGGCCGTGGCGACTACGCTTTTGACAAACTCTATCCCGAACTTACAGAAAACGGTGCATACGCCGAATGGACATGGGGCGTAAGCCGTCTGATTGACGGTCTTGAGATTGTTGGTGAAGCTTCAAAGATCGATATGAAGCACATTGGTATTACCGGCTGCTCATACGCAGGCAAGATGGCCCTGTGGTCAGGTGCTCTTGATGAGCGCATTGCCCTGACAATTGCCCAGGAGCCCGGTGGCGGCGGTGCTGCCGCATGGCGCGTTTCTGAAATTGTCGATCCGTTCCGCGGCACCCAGGGTGTTGAGAAACTTGGCCGCACTGACAACCACTGGTTCAAGGAGTCAATGTGGGACTGGAAGGATGAGAACGTCACCGCTCTTCCGCACGACCACCACGAACTGTGCGCTCTTGTCTGCCCGCGCGCCCTTCTGGTGCTTGGCAACACAGACTATGAATGGCTGTCCGATGAAGCCGGCTACGTTTCATGCGTCGCTGCCCGTGAGGTCTGGAAGAAGTTCGGCATTGAAGACCGTATGGGCTATTCAATCCAGGGCGGTCACGGCCACTGCCAGCTGCCACAGAGCCAGTATCCTGAAGTCGAGGCTTTCATTGACAAGTTCCTTCTTGGCAAGGACGTTGACACCGATGTCCGTCACATTGACCAGAAGATCAAGGACAACCTTGTAAAGTTCAACATTGACGTTGAAGCCATGATTCCGTGGGCACAGCCCGTGAGCGGTCTGGCAAAGGACTGACAATCATTTGAAGATGATAATTGAAAAGGGCCTTCATTCCGGGGCCCTTTTTTCATAGGAACTTGCACTTTGCCATTTTTCGGTACCACAAATCGCAGTTGTGGGGCTTGCGGTGGCACCAACCATGCCAAATAATGGACCTTGGTACCGCCAGATTGTCTGTGGCCTGATTTGGCGGTACCAAAAAATGGCAAAGCGCTTATGGACATATTTTCCCCAACCGGATCTCCATCGGGCAGTAAAACGGGGAGTATTGCGAATATATCAAACAAAAAACTCGCTGAAAATCAGCGAGTTAACTTGTGCCTTTTGTAGCGCCTACGGGAATCGAACCCGTATGCCAAGATTGAGAATCTTGTATCCTAACCGTTAGATGAAAGCGCCATCGGTTATTATGTCTTGCCGGGAACTGCGCGGAAGCTGGGGGATTCGAACCCCCGGTACGGTTACCCGTACGGCAGTTTAGCAAACTGCTGGTTTCAGCCACTCACCCAAACTTCCATGGGCCCGTAAGCCGTTCCTTAAGCGGGCACAAAGGTAATATGCGCTTTTGAGTTCTGCAAGTTTTCAAATGATAATTTTACAAAAAACAACAAAGCTCTGAAAATCGCGTAATCTTTGTGATATGACACATGATTCAGATGGAAACCTGCCGCGCGGATTCCGCATCATCGGACTTCCTGAAGTATCCGATGACCGCGGATATCAGTCTCTTGCGGAAGGTGCGCACCGCATAAGCAATTGGGACCCCATTGCTCACTCGTGGTGATAGGGCATGTTGTTCAGGATTGTAAAGGCCCGGTACAGCTGCTCAACGAAAATCAGCCGGACCATCTGGTGTGAGAAGGTCATGCGGGACAGGGACAGACGGCCAGGGGCACGCTCATAGACATCGGACGAAAAGCCGTATGGGCCGCCAATTATGAAGACCAGACGCTTTGATGACTGGGACATGCGCTTTTCAAGCCAGGAGGCCATTTCTGGCGATGTCATTTCGCGGCCTTTGTCATCAAGCAGGAAAATGTCATCGCCCGGCTGCAGCAGCTTGAGTATGGATTCGCCTTCACGCACTTTCTGAGTCTGGAAATCCATGTTCTTTGTGTTTTTCAGGTCGGGTATGACCTGCATTTCAAACTGGCAGAAATGGGTCAGCCGGCTGACGTATTCGTCAATGCCGGTGCACAGCCATTTTTCAACGGTCTTTCCTACAACTATGAGCAGAATTTTCATTACCCTGCGAAGGTACAATCAATCCTTGTGATTTTGGCCGTTTCAATGATATTTGTTAAGTTTGCGGGATATTAGCCAACTTTTCTGATGTATCAGAGCCTACAGGACCTGGACGGTCTTCTTGTCCAATTCAGCCAGACTGGAAACAGTATTCTTGTGCTGTTCATGATGTTTGTCATGTACGGCGTGGCTCTTGGTCTCAAACCGCAGTCTTTCCGCGGTGTCATGAACCGTCCCCAGTCTCTTTTTCTGGGGCTGGCATGCCAGTGGGTAGTGCTTCCGATGGTAACATTCCTGTTGTGCATGCTGTTCCATAATGTCATTTCGCCCATGGTGGCAATGGGACTCATTCTGGTGGCGTCCTGTCCGGGCGGATCTGTATCGAACTTCATGACTTCATTCTCAAAGGGCAATACGGAACTGTCAGTGCTCATGAGTGCAATAACCACATTGGGCGCACCCATTTTCACACCGATAAACTATTCTGTCTGGGGCGGGCTGTATGTCAAGTACATGGAACCGGCTGCAGGCAGTGTCCTGCGAACCCTTCAGGTCCCGCCAATGCAGATTGCAGTTACTGTGGTGCTCATCATGGGTGTTCCAATCCTGCTGGGACTGCTTACGGTCAGGTTTGCACCTAAAGCATCGGTCTGGCTGAAGGAAGTGTTCAGGTATCTGTCCATCTTAGCTATCATAAACATTGTGGCCATGATGATTTCCCAGAACCTGATGATGTTCAAAGAGTATATAGGTGTTATTTTTATTATAGTCTTCATCCATAATCTGACAGGTCTTGGTATAGGGTATTGCGCTTCAACAATAGCACATATACCAGTCAAGGACCGCCGTGCCGTCACTCTTGAGACGGGCATTCAGAACTCTGGACTGGGACTGCTCCTGCTGTTCAACACCAATATCTTCCCGCCCGAAATTGCCAAGGGCGGCATGGTGTTCGTAGTTGCATGGTGGGGCGTGTGGCATATCGTGTCCGGTCTCATTGCCGGAAGCCTTTTCCGCTTTACCGGCTTTGATGCGCGCGGTCTGCTTAAAAGAAAGGTACAATGAAAAGAAAAATTCAGGAAGGCAGCTTCATATATTTCTTCACCAAATTCTTTGTTGACCTGTCTTTGAAGACGGCATACAGGAAATATCAGGTTGAAGGCAGGGAAAACATTCCGACAGACGGCAGCGTCATCTGGGCATCAAATCACACCAACGCGCTTATGGACCCTCTGGTTCTGCTGGCGGCTACAGACAGACAGAAGGTGTTTATGGCGCGTGCTGACATCTTTAAGAACAAGACGGCGGCCAAATGGCTCAGGTTCCTTAAGATTATGCCCATATACCGCATACGTGACGGATTTGATGCAGTGAAAAGGAATACAGAGTCAATAGCTCAGGCAACGGATATCCTGCTTGACGGCGTTCCTCTGGTCATTTATCCTGAGGCTACGCACCGCCCGAAACATTCGCTTCTCAAACTGAGCAAGGGCATTTTCCACATAACATTTTCCGTATGTGAAAATTCTTCCGATGACAAGCCTGTGTATATCCAGCCGATAGGCATTGAATACGGCGATTATTTCCGTTTCCGTTCAACTGTTCTGGTGCGGTTCGGGGAACCGGTCAACGTGTCTGCGTTTGTAAAGGAACATGCATCGGAATCTGTTCCTGTCCAGATGGTGGAGCTGAAGAACATGCTGACTGACAGGCTGGCCGGACTGATTGCCTATATTCCTGATGACGAGTTTTATGACGCGACCTGGGAATATGCCAAACTGAAGGCTGACGATCCCGAATACTACAGCAGGTCCGATGCCGGGCTGAAAGGACTCATGCGGCTGCAGGATGCGGACAAACGGGCCATTGCAGAGATTCAGGATATGAGAGAAAATGATCCTGATTCCGCGTCAGAACTGCTGCGAAAGGTTGAGGAACTGCGACTGTGGAGAATCCAGAACGGCATTTCTGTCCATTCCATAGCGCGTGGTGTCAGCATTCCTGCTGTTCTGGGCAAGTTCCTTCTGGCAATTGCCGGACTCCCGTACTACGCTTTCTGTGCAATTGCAGGTTCAATAATCTGGGTACCGACACTGTTCATTCTGCGCGGCATAAAGGATGATGCATTCTATAATACTGCCCGGTTTGGCGTCAGGTTTGCAATGTCGGTCATTGCATGCATTCTGTGGGCTGTCCTGTATTTCTGTCTCATGCCCTGGCAGTTTGCCTTGGCTGCGTTCCTGCTCTCATTGCCTTCCACAAGATATCTGTATGACTACGGCACGTTCTTCCGCCGCATGGCATCGGACTTCAGATGGCTGTTGCGCAGACGCAAGGCGCCGGATCACAGCTTCCTGTAAAAATCAATGTACTGCTGCGCCACTTTCATGTAATCATGGTGGCGGTGCACGTATTCGACAGACTGCTCCTTGAGGGCATTGATGTTTTCCGGGTGGAGAACCAGTTGTTCAATTTCCCGGACGACACTTTCAAAGTCCGGCTGAACGTTCACTATTGGACGCAGTTCATTCTCTCCAAGAATGTCATAGTTTTCAGGCTCTCCACCGCCAATGTCAATGATTCCCTTTGACATGGCCAGAAGCGAATTCATGGACGGGGTGTAGCTGTAAAGCTGGTCAAGAATGGCATCGCTGCCTTCCATCATGCGGCTGTACTGTTCAAATGGAACCCCTTCGGCTATTTGAAGTTCTACAAGTCCGGGGTGACGTTTCTGCACCTCATGTGCCGCGGCGAGCATGATGTCGGTACCCTTGTATGCCGAACGTCCGCGGCTTATTCCTGCAAATATCTTGAGCGGACCACCGTCATACGTGACAGGTGAATTTCCCGGCATTTCTATTGGAAAGGGTATGAAATGCATCTTGTCCCTTAGTTCCGGTACCTCATTGTATGTGGCCCAGTATTCGTACAGGCCGGCCACAATGCCGTCACAGTCCGATGCAATCTCTCTGTTGAGCTTTTCTTTCGGGGTGCCTTCCCATTCGTCGCGGAAACGCTGCGCTTCAATGTCGGTCCTTATTCTCTCACCAATGTTGAAGTCGCTGTAACGGAGAGGTCTGATGTCTGTATTGATATTGACCCAGTAGTAGTCCATGCCGAATGCGCCAAGTACAATCTTGCCGTTATGCCTGCGCAGATAGCGGTAGAATGGCATGATCCGTTCAGCCTTGAGTTCGAAGAAGATGGGATTGATTATCTGGACTATGTCATAACCGCGCATTGACGGCAACGCCTTCATGAGACGCCACAGGAATGAGATACGTCCTGTCCTGCTGCACAGATCCCGTTTAAGGTCGATGTCACGCGGGTAGTCCTTCCAGCTGTCTCCGTCACTGGCAACTGTCACCTGGTGACCAAGTCTGCGAAGTCCCTTTGCCAGAGTGTTGTGGACGTTGCTGTATTCTCCAAGCAGCAGTATTTTCATTTTATGGAACGTAATGCTATTTGCCATGCGCCGCGTGCGCCCATGGATGTGAACCATTCCAGAAAACGGCCCAAACGGTAACCGTCCGGCTTTCCGGGAAATGTTTCACTGATGAAACGGTGACATTCCTGTGCCGCTTTCCTGTCTCCTTCATCAAGAAGTTTGCCGCTCAGAATGAAAGTGCGCAGCAAAAGGGCCTTGAGGCATCTGTCGCGCACGGGCGACGGGCATTGTGCTGCTTCATAGGATACAATCTTCAGCGTGTCCAGCTGCTTTCTGTAGCGTGATTTGAAGCTGGGTCCGGTAATGCTGTCGTCATGGACGTTGATAAGGTGGAATGACTTGCCTTCAATCCACTGCATGCGCGGTGATGCCATGAGAGCGCGGGCTCCAAGTTCCCAGTCGTCCCAAATGGTGCAACTGCTGTTCCATCCGCCAATTTCCTTGAGCCATGAGGTCCTGAAAATCATGCTTGGCGTGTTCAGCATGCTGTTGGTGATGTGGACTGCCGGGTCGTTGACAGGCTTGTACCTGCGGACTGACGCATGGCCGTTCACTTTCTGCGTGACGGGTATTGCAATCAAATCGGAACTGGTGTCCCAATGGCATGGGAGTTCCGTGAATTCGTCATCGGAATCAAAGAAGTACACCCATTCGGAACTGACATGTGAAAGCCCCAGGTTGCGTGCAGCAGCAGCGTTCCGTTCCGGCTCCTGAAGGACGGTGAGCTGCGGACATGATGCGGCGTATGACTCCAGCATTTCAAGAGTTCCGTCAGTGCTGCCGTTGTCAACGGCTAATATGCGGACCGGCCATATGCTACTGCGCCGGATGCATTCAAGCGTGTGGCGCATAAGTGCCTTCCGGTTCAGAACGGGAATGACTACCGATACATCCATACGCCTTTCAGCATGTTTGTGAGAATAGGGAAGGGGTTGGCTTTCCTGTTGACCATATACCATCCGGCTTCTTTGAAACTGCGCCAGACGGCGTTTGCCGTTCCGTATATGTATTTGAATGTGGCACCTTTTGTCATCTGCAGTTTGCTGTCGCCAACAAAGTCGCGGGTGGTGTTAAGTTCGCGGGTGCGGACAATGACCTTTGGAATAAACAGTATTTTCAGTCCCAGACGGCGTGCGTTGGCAAGGAAGACTTCCTCTTCACCTGCGCAGAGTTTCGGACTGCCAAGACCGAAACGTTCGTCAAATTTCAGGTTGTTCCAGATTATGCTGTCACGGCGCATTGTCATTTCAACCGAACAAACGTACTGGGCCGGGTACTCATGTAGAGGGTTGCCTTCATAGTCTTCTGCCATGAATGTGATTATGTCTGCGTCCGGGTTTTCCCTCCAGGTTTCCAGAATGGTGTCTATGTATTCGTCTGTATATACGTTGTCGTCATCGGCAATCAGAAGAATGTCACCGCCGGATCTGGCTATCGAATTGTTCCTGTTTCTGGAAAGACCGATGCCTGGCAGAAAGTCTAGAGTGACATCGGACCTCCTGTAGAGTTCTTTGGGAACAAGTTCCTTCCAGCTTGGTGTGGAGAACTGCATGGAGACGGTGTACCGGACATCATCACGTTGCGGCAGAAGCATTCTGGGTATATCTAGAATGCCGCCGGCATATGTGGAGATGAGAATGTCCAGCTTCAGTTTCTGGCTTGAATTATCCATGCTGTCCTGTTATGGTGTGTAAAGATAGTTTTTTATCTGTTGTATTCATAACGGATTCTTATAATTTTGTACCGTTATTTCCGTTATTTCATTGTGGACAGGGATAAAAGCATAGAGCAGCACCAGCTGTACGACAGGATACTCAAATACACCAGTGTCTTTGGCGGTATCCAGGGACTGTCCATTCTGATAACCTTCATAATGACCAAAGTCAAGTCTGTCCTGATTGGTGCGGCAGGCTATGGAATCACTGAAAACCTGAACAGGTCCATAGACATTGTGAAGAATTCCACAAATCTTGGAATTCCATTTGTCTCAGTGCCTGAAATATCACGAACCTCATCAGAGGAAACGGTGCTGGTCACCCGCAGCTGGGCTCTGCTGACCGCATTCATAGGGCTGATTCTCTGTGCGGCCCTTTCTGGGGTCCTCAGTCGCAGTTCATTTGGAGACAATTCATACGTCAGGCACCTGGCCGCCCTTTCCCTTGCCGTCTCTGCATCGGCCGTTACCGGAGGTGAAATGGCTGTCCTGCGTGGCATGGGGCAACTGCGTTCCATAGCCATGAGCCAGTTCCTGTCAAGTCTTATGACTTTAGCCATGACAGTTCCGCTCTTATGGTGGTTGAGACTTGACGGCATAGCTCCCGCATTGGTGCTCACGGCATTTGTGACGTGCGCGGTGACCTGTTTCTTCTCATTCCGCGTTTTCCGGTATTCGGCCCGCCCATTTTCCGTTCAGATTCTTCGGAAAGGACTTGGAATGATAGGCTTTGGAGTATTTTTCACTATAGCCGCATTCCTGGGTTCGTGGGCCTGGCTGGCTGTTGCCGGATATCTGACCAGACAGGGAGGAACAGAGCTGACAGGTACGTATAGCGTCGGTTATATGCTGGTCACCTATCTCACTTCCATGCTGCTGTCGGTTACTGATTCCGAATATTTCCCGCGGCTGTCATCTGAAACAGACAATATGGAGCGCGTCCATGTTCTTGTGAACAGCCAGGTGCGGGCAATGTCCATGCTTTCAGCGCCTTTGGTTATAGCATTCATAATAGCCATGCCGTTGGTGGTGTTCGTCGTGTTGGAGTACGAAAAATTTTATGCAGCCATTTCGCTGTCGCAACTGGCTGTAATAGGTCTGTTCTTCAAATCCGTCAGTCAGCCAATAGCGTATGTCACTCTTGCAAAATCGGACACGAAAATATATCTTCTGCAAGAGACTCTCTGCTATTTGCTGCTGGTAATATGTGTGATAACCGGGTATTCGCTTTTCGGAACGCCAGGTGTCGGACTTGCTCTGGCAGTGTGGGAACTTGCATATCTGTTTGTTGTCCTGATTGTAGCCCGATACAGGTATTCATTTGTGATGCCGGCTGATGTTGTAAGACAAATTCTGATACAGGCACTTCTTGTGGGCGGTGTTGTCACCTTAACCCGTTTTGCCGGTTTGTGGACCGGGACGGTCTGTCCGACAGTCCTTTTTGCCCTTTCATTGTGGTACTCTGTCAGTTTCTTCAGACACAACACTACGATGGTGCCCGGTCTGTTTTCAAAAATCACTGCCAGATTCAGGCGTGGCTGATTTTCTGCCCATTTTTAAAAGTTCTACGAAAAAATGACTACTTTTGTATTTCACGCGCATTGTGCGCGCGGACCAAAAACATTTTTCTATGGATGAACTTTTGACAATGGTAACCGCCAAGGCGCAGGAATGGCTGGGCGGCAGTTTTGATGAGAATACGCAATCTCAGGTTAGGGAACTTCTTGAAAAGGAAGACAAATCAGATCTGATAGATGCTTTCTACAAGGATCTGGAGTTCGGTACCGGCGGACTGCGCGGAATTATGGGCGCAGGAACAAACCGCATGAACATTTATACCGTTGGCATGGCAACACAGGGACTTGCCAATTATCTTAACCGCAATTTCAAGGATCTCAAGCAGATTTCAGTGGTTGTAGGCCACGACTGCCGCAACAACGGCCGTCTGTTTGCAGAAACTGTGGCGGACATTTTCAGTGCAAACGGAATAAAGGTGTATCTTTTTGAAGACCTGCGTCCCACACCGGAAGTCTCATTTGCAATCCGGTATCTTGGCTGCCAGAGCGGCGTTAACGTGACCGCAAGCCACAATCCGCGTGAATACAACGGTTACAAGGCATATTGGGAGGACGGCGCACAGGTGCTTGCTCCACATGACACCGGAATCATTGATGAGGTGGCAAAGGTCAAGGTGTCCGACATCAGGTTCAAGGGCAATCCCGAACTGATCCAGATTATCGGTGAGGAAGTTGACAAACCGTATCTGGATGCAATAGAGGGCATCTGCATAGATCCCGCTCTGGTAAAGCGCAACCATGATCTGTGCATTGTCTATACTCCGCTGCACGGCTGCGGACGCGTCATGATTCCGCGCTCACTCAAGCAGTGGGGATTCACCAACGTGAACTGCGTTCCCGAGCAGATGGTTCCGGACGGCAACTTCCCGACAGTGGTTTCACCCAACCCCGAATATCCTGAGGCCCTGACCATGGCTCTTGCCCTGGCCCGCAAACTGAATGCCGATGTCGTCATGGCATCGGACCCTGACGCTGACCGTCTGGGTGTGGCCTGCCGCAACGACAAGGGCCAGCTGGTGCTGCTTAACGGCAACCAGACCGCAATGATCTTCCTGTACTACATAATCACTGCCTACAGGAAACTTGGCAAGATGACCGGCCGCGAATATATTGTCAAGACCATTGTCACGACAGAAGTTATAAGCCGCATTGCGGAAAAGAACGGTCTTGAGATGTTTGACTGCTACACCGGTTTCAAGTGGATTGCCAAGGTCATTGCCGATGAGAACGCCAAGGGCAAGAAGTACATTGGTGGCGGTGAGGAGAGCTTCGGCTTCCTGGCCGAGGATTTTGTCCGTGACAAGGACGCCGTATCGGCCTGCTCGCTCATGGCCGAGATTGCCGCCTGGGCTAAGGAGAACGGCAAGACCCTGTTCGACATGCTTCTTGACGCATATCAGGAGTACGGATTCTCACAGGAAGGCGCTGTAAGCGTTGTCAAGCCCGGAAAGAGCGGGGCCGATGAAATAAAGGCCATGATGGAGCAGTTCCGTGCCAACCCGCCCAAGAGCCTGGCCGGTGAGAAGGTCGTACTCATCAAGGACTTCAAACTGCTCAAGCAGACTGCAGCAGACGGAACTGTAACGGATCTGGTCATGCCGGAACCGTCAAATGTCCTCCAGTACTTCACAGCAGCAGGTGACAAGGTCTCGGTACGTCCGTCGGGTACAGAACCCAAGATCAAGTTCTACATGGAGGCAAAGCTTCCAATGGCGGACAAAGGCCAGTATGAGAAAGTGCAGGCTGCTGCTCTGGAAAAGATCGAACTGATAAAGAAGGATCTGGGTATCTGATATGAGGAGAATCCTTCCTGTCCTGCTGGCGCTTGTGCTGCTGTCCTCATGCAGCCAGCGTCGTGGAGTGGTGACCGTCAAGGTCATTGCCACATCGGACGTTCATGGCCGTTTCTTTGACAAAGACTGTCTGGACGGCAATGAAAGGCCCGGGTCTCTGGCTAAATTCTCCACATATATCAGGCAAGTCAGGAAGGACTTCAGAAATGTCGTATATGTTGACTGCGGTGACATTCTCCAGGGCTCGGTTGAGACTTTTCAGGATATGACCTCTGAATTCTACAAACCGAGTCTGGCTGCCAGCATTTACAACTGGCTTGGGTGTGATGCTGCGGCATTCGGCAACCATGACATTTCCGTAGGTGTAAGCAGTTATGAACGTTTTTTCAGGTCTGTGGCTTTTCCTGTCATTGGCTCCAATGTATATTTTGACGATTACGGTGATTATCTGCCGGCCTGTACGGTGGTTGAAAGGCATGGAGTCAGGATAGGCCTGATAGGTCTGACAACTCAGGTTGTGAACTGGTCCGTACCGTCAGACATAATTTCTGACCTGCGTGTCCATGATATGATAGAGTCGGCTTCATATCTGACTTCAGTTCTCAAGGATGAGACCGATGTCATCATTGCTGTCGTCCATTCAGGCTATGATGGCGGACGTATTGATGTGGAGAACCGCGTCAGGGAACTTGCCATGAGCGTGCCGGATATTGATGCGGTAATCTACGGACATGATCATCTGGCCCGATGTGAGAAACTGGTGAACGGATCCGATTCTGTCCTTGTCATCAATCCGGGGGCTGGAGCGGTGAATGCGGCCGATGTCACTTTGACTGTCGATTTCCGGGACCGGAATAATCCTGCGGTCAGCGTATCGGGCTCAATTGCCGGTCTGACGTCATTGCCTGCCGATCCTGAATTCATCAGTACCTTCTCAGACCGTTACGCCGATGTCATGGCGTATTCCGATTCGATTATCGGGAAGGCTACAGTCCCGTTGGAGAGCGGCTGCGCCCTTTGGAGACCGGCATCGGCCATTGAATACATCCATTCCATCCAGATGAGGTTCAGCGGCGCCCAGGTGTCACTGACGGCTCCGGTTGCGCTGAAGGGAATCATAAGGACTGATACAATGTCAGTCAGGGATGTCTTCAGCCTGTATCCGTTTGACAACAATATGGTGTCTGTCATGATGAAGGGAAGTGAAATTCGCAGAGTGCTTGAACATTCCGTGTCCAAGTTCTACAATACTGTCGGCAACGGAGCTGGACCACTGCTCAAGATGAAACCGGACGGACGGCCGCAGTGTGACATGAGCCGTTTCATAACAGCCTGCGGAATTGACTATACCGTCAATGTGACAAAGCCTGAAGGCAAACGTGTGGATGTGGTTTCCATGAGTGACGGCACTCCGTTCAGCGATGACGCAATGTACAGGACTACAATCAATTCCTTCCTGTTTTCAGGAACTGAGTCTCCTTTACGTGAGGCTCTTGGAGTTGGTCTGAAGGATTTTGCTGCACGCCAGAACCTGTCATCTCCGACAGATCTGAAATACTATATTATCACCGCTTTTGCCCTGAAGAATGAGGAGGGGCGGGAAGTGAGAATACCCCGGTACGCAAACTGGAAATTGGTTCCTGAAAATGTGACGGACGGTTTCCTTGCAGTTGATACAGTGAATTTCAAGTTTAAATTGTGATAATGATTATGAAAAGGAATTTGTTCATTCTGCTGTCAGCGGTGACAATGCTTTCGCTCTCAGCATGCAAATCAAGTCAGAATGCTTATAAGGAAGCCTATGAAAAGGCTATCCAGGGCGATGAGCCCAAGACTGTCGTCGAAGAACCTGTTCAGAACCAGACCAAGTCAGAAGTTGCCAATGTGACGGTACGTGAGGAAAAGGTTACAGTGGTGTCAGGTGATGGAATAAAGGCCTATGGCATTGTCTGCGGCAGTTTTTCACTTAAGGCCAATGCCGATGCTCTGCGTCAGAAACTTATCGGTGACGGATATCCGGCAGTGGTGGTCGTCAATGAGGCAGGAAAGACATACCGCGTTGTGGTGGCCAGTTATGACACCAAGGAACAGGCTGCTGACGCACGTGAACAGTTTAAGGCCAAGTATCCGGACAACCAGGATTTCCAGAGCGCCTGGCTTCTATACAGGAAATAATTTGGGACGGATTCTTGCAATTGATTTTGGCACAAAACGTACCGGAATAGCGGTGACTGATGTGCTTCGCATCGTGCCCGGCGGACTGACTACTGTCGCCACGCATGAACTCATGACCTTTCTGGCCGGTTATTTCTCCAGAGAACCTGTCGATATTGTGGTCATCGGACTTCCTACGAACATGAACGGTCAGGAATCTGCCAGCATGAAACAGATACGCCCGTTTGTTGAAAAGTTCAGGAAAGCATATCCGGACAAGCAGGTGGTCATGTTTGACGAACGTTTCACTTCAGTGCTTGCACAGCGCGCCATTCTTGATTCCGGAATTGGGAAAATGGCACGCCGCAACAAGGCTCTGGTCGATGAGGTCAGCGCCACGATCATCCTGCAGTCTTACATGGATTCAATACAGTACAAAATATGATTTTACCGATTTACACTTATGGACAGCCTGTCCTGAAAAAGGAGACAGAAGAGATAGACCGGAATTATGAAAACCTTCCGCGTCTCATAGAAGATATGTTCGAAACTCTCAGAAAGTCAGAAGGCGTTGGCCTTGCGGCCCCTCAGGTCGGCCTTCCAATCCGTCTGATGGTTGTTGACCTTGACATCATGTCCGATGACGAACCTGAATTCAAGGGATATTTCAGAACGTATATCAATCCGTACATTGAGGAGACCGATGGAGAAATGGTACCTTATGAGGAGGGCTGTCTCAGTTTTCCGGGCATTCATGAGAAGGTCAGCCGTCCGGCTCGTGTCCGTGTGAGCTGGCAGGATGAGAATTTTCAGGAACATGACGAATGGTTTGAAGGCTTCCCGGCACGTGTCATGCAGCATGAGATAGACCATCTGGACGGCAAGTGCTTCATTGACCGCATGTCTCCGCTGCGCCGTCAGATGAACAGGAAGAACCTGAGCAACATAGCTGCAGGCAAGTTTCACTGCGACTACAAGGTCAAAATAAAGAAGTGATATGACTGTAAGGCGGATAGTGCGTTCTGTCATGGCAGCCCTGCTGCTGTGCGCGCCTCTGTCTGCCCAGGTCAACACAGACCGCATGATGTCAGTGGGCCGTACGGCTTTGTATTTTGATAATTATGTGCTGTCAATCCAGTACTTCAATCAGGTTATCAGCGCCAAACCGTACATGTATGAGCCTTTCTTCTATCGTGCTGTCGCCAAACTGTCGCTTGAAGATTACCGTGGAGCGGAAACGGACTGCACCAGTTCTCTGGAACGGAATCCATTCGTGGTCAACAGTTATCAGGTCCGGGGTCTGGCCAAGGTGTATCAGGAACGGTATGATGATGCGGCCGCAGATTTCATGAGCGGACTTCATCTGGACCCTGAAAACGTGTCGCTCAGGCATAATCTCATTCTGTGCCAGGCACGTGGCGGACACATGGATGAGGCATTCCGGTCGGTTGATACGCTCATGTCAATCGCCCCCAAGTACACTCCGGCCATGGCAATGCGTTCCGATATGCTGTGGGACCGTGGTGACACAGCCGGAGCCGTTGAATGGATAGACCGTGCCATAGTTCTTGACAGGTATGATGCTGACCTGCTGCACCATCGCGGCATTCTGTTTGCACGCATGGAGGAATTCGCCAGGGCTGAACCGGACCTTGACAAGGCCATATATCTGGATCCTGCAAATGCAGGCCTTTATATTAACCGTGCCATGGTCCGATACTGTCAGGACAATCTGAACGGTGCGCTTGATGACTATGACATGGCCATTGTCATTGACCCGTCCAATGTGACAGCCCATTACAACCGCGGTAACCTGCGTGGCCAGATTGGTGATGACAACCGGGCCATCCAGGACTTTGACATGGTCATTGAGGCCGAGCCCGACAATATGATGGCCATATTCAACAGGGGAATACTGCGTTATAATACTGGAGACCTGCGCGGTGCGGAGAATGACATATCGGCGGTGCTTGCGCAGTACCCGCAGTTTGTCATGGGATACCAGTTCCGTTCTCAGGTTCGTGAAGGTCTGGGTGACCGACGCGGGGCTGAACAGGACGCTCTTGTTGTCCTCAAGGAACAGAACCGCCGTTTCAACAACCCTGATGCCGACAAGGCTGATGAGTCCGATGACGGCAAGACACGCGGCAGTTCGGACCGTAACATGCGCAATTATCGGAAAATCATTGTAGATGACAATCTTGAGAACTCGACCGGCTTTTCAAGCGAATACCGTGGCAAGGTCCAGAACAGGAATGTTGAAGTCCAGTATCTGGAACTGTACAGACTGACATATTTCAGGACTTCTGATCCGCAGTCCGGTCCGGCTCCCTATATCAGCCGCCTTGAAAGCATAAACACATCAGGTGTGCTCATGTCCGACATTGTTGTGGATAAGGCTGACACACCGCTTGACGTAAACCGTATCAATATGCTTTTCTCTGATATTGAACGCTGTACGTCGCTCCTGGCCGATGATCCTTTCAATGCGGACGTGCTGGTGGCGCGCGCTCTTGACTTCTGTCTTCTTCAGGATATACCGTCATCGGAATCGGACCTCATGCAGGCAGTGGAAAGATCGCCTGAGTCGTGGACCGCATGGTTCTGCCTGGCCCAGCTTCATGCCAGGGAACTGGAAATGAAGAAAGCTGAACGTGATCTTGACCTGCAGAACGGTCAGAAGCAGAACCGTGACAATATGGCCGATCCCGGTTATCAGAAGGTGCTCAGGGAACTGGATGAAGTAATCGGACTGGTTCCGGACTGCCAGTACGCATATTATAACCGTGGAACAGTTCATGCCCTGGTCAATGACATGCACGCCGCACTTGTGGACTTTGACCGTGCAATAGAACTTGACGCCACTCTGGCTGAAGCCTGGTATAACCGCGGCCTGGTCCTTGTAATGCTGAACCGTATGGATGACGCGTTCCGTGACCTGAGCAAGGCCGGTGAACTTGGCATTTATTCCGCATATAATATAATAAAAAGATTTTCTAAGGCCGATTGACAAAAGAAATGACTAATTTTGCGGACCCGAAAAATCAGGATAATACAAACATTACAATATGATAAAGATTACTTTCCCGGACGGATCTGTACGTGAGTACGCACAGGGCGTTACCGGTTATGAAATTGCCGAAAGCATAAGCCAGCGTCTTGCACAGGACGTTCTGGCCTGCAGTGTGAACGATGAGATTACAGAGCTGAACCGTCCCATCACAGCCGATGCTACAATAAAGCTGCACAAGTGGGACGATGACGAAGCTAAGCACGCATTCTGGCACACCAGCGCACATCTGCTTGCCGAGGCCCTTCAGGAACTCTATCCCGGAATCCAGTTCGGTTTCGGTCCGGCCATTGAGAGCGGCTTCTTCTATGATGTCATGCTGCCTGACGGCGGTCAGATCCGTGAAGGTGACTTTGCTGCCATAGAGAACAAGATGCTTGAGCTGGCACGCCTGAACGAGCCTCTGGTACGTAAGGAGGTTGGCAAGGCTGACTGTCTGGCACAGTTCAAGGCCGCAGGCCAGAACTACAAGTGCGAACATATTGAGCAGGACCTTCAGGACGGTTCAATCACAACATACACCCAGGGCAAGTTCACAGACCTCTGCAAAGGTCCCCATCTGGTAAGCACAGGCGCGATCAAGGCCGTGAAGCTTATGAGCGTTGCCGGCGCATTCTGGCGCGGCGATGCCACACGTGACCAGATGCAGCGCATCTACGGTATATCATACCCCAAGAAGAAGATGCTGGATGATTATCTGGTAATGATAGAGGAAGCCAAGAAACGTGACCACCGCAAGATAGGCAAGGAGATGGAACTGTTCATGTTCTCAGAGCGCGTGGGCAAGGGACTGCCCATCTGGCTGCCCAAGGGAACTGACATGCGTCTGCGTCTGCAGGACCTGCTGCGCCGCATCCAGAAGAAGTACGGTTATCAGGAAGTCATTACACCTAACATCGGAGGCAAGAACCTTTATGTGACATCGGGCCATTGGGACCATTACGGCAAGGACAGCTTCCAGCCCATCCACACTCCGGAGGAAGATGAGGAATATCTGCTCAAGCCAATGAACTGCCCTCACCACTGCGAGGTGTTCGCCAACCGTCCCCGCAGCTACAGGGAACTTCCTTTCCGCTGCGCTGAATTCGGTACGGTATATCGCTACGAGCAGAGCGGCGAACTTCACGGACTTACCCGCGTGCGCTGCTTCACTCAGGACGATGCCCATATATTCTGCCGTCCGGACCAGGTAAAGGGAGAATTCATAAAGGTTATGGAAATCATCCAGACAGTGTTCTCCATTTTCAACTTCTCGGATGAGAACGTAGAAGTTCAGATTTCACTGCGTGACAAGAATGACACAGCCAAGTACATTGGTTCCGATGAGGACTGGGCAACAGCCGAGCAGGCCATTGTTGACGCATGTGCCGAAAAGGGCATGAAGGCCAAGGTCGAATACGGTGAGGCCGCATTCTACGGACCCAAGCTTGACTTCATGGTCAAGGATGCAATAGGACGCCGCTGGCAGCTTGGTACCATTCAGGTTGACTACCAGCTTCCGCAGCGCTTCCAGTTGGAATACATTGCCGAGGACAACACCAAGAAGCGTCCGGTCATGATTCACCGTGCTCCTTTCGGATCTATGGAACGTTTCGTGGCAGTTCTCATCGAACATACAGCCGGCAAGTTCCCGCTCTGGCTCACACCTGACCAGGTTGCAATTCTGCCTATTTCGGAAAAGGCCTGTGACTATGCCTACAGCGTGAAACAGCAGCTTGAAAAGTATAATGTCCGCGCATTTGTCGATGACCGTAATGAAAAGATTGGCCGCAAGATACGTGACAATGAGGTCAAGCACATTCCATACATGCTTGTAGTTGGTGAAAAGGAGGCGGAAATGAATGAGGTGAATGTCCGCAAGCAGGGTGCTGAAAACCTTGGAAATATGAAAATTGACGATTTTGGCAAAAAAATTGCCGATGAAGTCGATTCTATGATAAATAAATGGTAATTTTGCGCCCGCTTGGAATGTAATCTTGAATAAGGTATAGAAAAAGAGAAAACAATATAACACATTCTGAATGAAGAAAAACGATTTGAGTGGACAGTATCAGGTTAACGAGCAGATTCGTGCCAGAGAAGTCCGTATTGTCGGAGATGGAATAGAGCCCAAGGTGGTATCACTGCGTGAGGCACTCCAGACAGCTGATGACATGGAACTGGATCTGGTAATGATTTCACCGAATGCAGTTCCTCCGGTATGCAGAATAGTTGATTTCTCAAAGTTCCTTTACCAGCTCAAGAAAAAGCAGAAGGAAGCCAAGGCAAAGCAGGTCAAGATTGACGTCAAGGAAATCCGTTTCGGTCCCCAGACAGATGATCACGACTACAACTTCAAGCTGAAGCACGCCATCGAATTCCTGAAAGGTGGTGACAAGGTTAAGGCGTATGTCTTTTTCCGTGGCCGTTCAATCCTTTTCAAGGAGCAGGGTGAAAACCTTCTGGCACGTTTTGCCAAGGACCTTGAAGAATACGGCAAGCAGGAGCAGGCTCCCATACTTGAAGGCAAGCGTATGACAGTCTTCTTCTCACCCAAGAAAGGTGCCGTAACCAGAAAGTCCGATGCTCCCAAGCAGGAGGAAACAGAAGAATAAACAGCCATTGCGCTCCGGCATGGTGCGTCCTGGCAAACAATAACAAACAAAACTTTAATAACAATGTTGAAATCAAAGACTAATTCCGGTTCCAAAAAAAGATTCGCTCTTACCGGATCGGGCAAAATCAAGAGAAAACACGCTTATCACAGCCACATTCTGACAAAGAAGAGCAAGAAGCGTAAGAGAAACCTGGATCACTTCACTCTGCTTGACCAGGCAAACCAGAAGCAGGTTAAGGAACTGCTCTGCATGAGATAACCCGAAAAGTGATCAGTCAACAAAACATTTAACCGATTTGTCAGCCGTAAAGTCCTGTTAAAGATGGGCGCTGACATTCAAAAAAAACAGAAAACTATGCCGAGATCAGTAAATCACGTTGCTTCAAGAGCAAAGAGAAAGAAAATTTTAGGTCTTACCAGAGGTTACTTTGGTGCAAGAAAGAATGTCTGGACCGTTGCCAAGAACACTTGGGAAAAAGGTCTGACCTATGCATACCGTGACCGTAAGAACAAGAAGAGAGAGTTCCGCGCTCTGTGGATTCAGCGTATCAACGCCGCTGCACGTCTTGAGGGTATGAACTACTCACAGCTTATGGGTGCCATTCACAAGGCCGGTATTGAAATCAACCGCAAGGTCCTTGCTGACCTGGCCATGAACAACCCTGAAGCATTCAAGGCTATCGTAGCTAAGGTAAAGTAAATTGTTCTTTACAATAAAAAAGTGGGTGACTAGAACAGGTCACCCACTTTTTTCGTATATTTGTATGACCGCACCGGGTTAGATCGGGAGACTCATCAAACAAATCAGAATGCCGGGATTGCTTCGGTTTCCAATGGCGGGCCACGCCTCTTGCAAAAGGGGTAACCTTCGGTCGGTGGATTACAAAGGGGATCGGGCGCTCAAAACATTTTTTCTCGGAGTTCTCATCACATCACCGGTGCGGTTTTTTTTCCTTTGCTTTGTAATATCCTTTTATTATATTTGTAATCAGTTAAGAATCACTAACCTGTTTTCAAATCAAATGAGAAAATCGCTACTCCTTCTTGCAGGCTTTCTGGCCTGTCTGCCATCATTTGCAATCAATGAATTCTATTATTGGGCCGGCAGGTTTGACAATCTGAATCTGAATGAAAGTTTTCCAGTATTGTCTGAAACCGGTGACACATTGAAAGATGCATCAGCCGTTGTTGTAGAGGATCCGTCGGATCCGTCAAACAAGGTCCTGCATGTGGTTACAGGCAGCACTCCGGGCTTTGTCCTCATGGACACCCCAGAAGGACTGACACCTTCAAACCTGGTAAACAAGTACACCTGTGTTTCCATGAATGTCATGCGCGCAGGAACAAATGAAGCGACTGCCAGCAGCAAGTTCAAACTGTTCTTTACTACGTTCCTTTCATATCAGTCGACAGCTGCATTCGCTCTTGAGGCCGATACATGGACTGGCAAGTGTTTTTCACCGCTGACCGCAAGAAGTTCAATGCCGAGAAAGAAGAACTTCATGTTTGGTCTGGACGTTGCAAATGCTGACTACTATATTGATGATATCTGCTTCATGTCGTCACCTGACGCTTTTGAAAAGGAAAAGGCTGCAATTGAGAAGGCCAGACAAGATTCAATCAGGGCTATTGAAAATGCCAAGCGTGATTCAATTCTCAGAGCTGAACTGGTCATACGTGATTCCATTATGCAGGAACAGTCCGATGCATACGACAGGATGATTTCTGAAATAAACAGTAACATGGACCGCGAACTTCACTATGACTTTGAGGACTTTGAGGTGGGTACCACATTCCCGGTGTATTCCAAGTCAGGAAGCACACAGATAGCTGGAGCGACTGCAACGGTTGAACTTGACGGAAACAACAAGGTACTCCATGTGTGTACACCTGAAGAGGGCGGATATGTCCAGCTTGACATAATTCACAGTTATTCTCCTTCAAATTTCCTGAACAAGTATGTAGAGATGTGCATTCAGATCAGACGCAGTGCAGGAAATACCGCAACGGCTTCAACAAATTTTGAAGTTGTGTTGGGCAGCTATAATGCAGTCAATGCCAGTTTCCAGTCACAGGCAGGAAACTGGACCACCCAGACGTTCAAGTTCTCCAATTCCGGAACATCTACGCAGCTGGGCAGAAAGAAAGTCATGAAGATAGGTCTTGTTGCTGCAGGTGCTGACTATTACATTGACAACATATACTATCCGCAAAAGGAGTATGATGCCACTTTCAGTGACCCTACCAAGACCGCACGTTACTGGGCGGACCAGATTGGCAAGAACTTTGGAACCTGTCTGAACCAGTGGACAGCAAGCAGTCAGGGACAGATAGCCGGCAAGAACTTCAACATGGTTGTCTGTGAAAATGAAATGAAGTTCGATGCAACCGAACCTCAGAGAAACCAGTTCAGCTATAATGGCGGTCAGGCTGTTGTCAATGTGGCAAAACAGTATAACATGAAGGTGCGCGGCCATACCCTGACATGGCATGGTCAGAACCCGAACTGGGTATCGAACTTCAACGGATCCAGAAAAGACTGGGAGCAGATTCTCAAGAACCATATATATAATGTGGTGGGGCACTGGAAAGGACAGATTGCCGAATGGGATGTCGTGAACGAATGTCTTGAAGATAACAACGGCTGTCAGGAAGGCGGCGGCTATCAGACACGCTCATCTTCTGTCTGGTACAGAGGTTTTGGTGATGACTCATACATTGATTCTGCATTTGTATGGGCACATCAGGCCGATCCCGATGCAAAGCTTTACATCAATGACTACAACATAGGTGCATGGGACGGCGGTCCTTCATGGGAGAACGGCAAGACTCATGCCATGTACAATCTGGCCAAGAGGCTTAAGGACGCCGGTATTCCGATAGACGGTGTGGGCATGCAGACACACATCAATCTGAACAGCGTGGATCCGGCTCAGATTGAAAAGACGGTAAAGAAATTCCGTGCAATTGGTCTGAACTGCATAATTACGGAAATGGACCTGCCCGGCGGCCAGGTTTCAGGCAGCGGTGACAATGCAAAGCTTGTCAGGGGAATATCAGAAAAGGAACTTCAGATTCAGGCAGAAAAGTATGCGGCAATTACCGATATAATGATCCGTTATGACAACTGCCCGTCCATGGTGGTGTGGGGTGTTACTGATGACAGGTCATGGCTGGACTGCAGCGAAGGTACAAAGCCGCTGCTGTTCTTTGCAGACAACACTCCTCATCCGGCATACATTGAGGTCCGCAGGACATATCAGAGATGGGCCGAGGTCATTACAGAAGTTGATGACATCTTTGCCGATGATTCCGATGATGACATGATATGGTACGATTCTGCTGAAAAGACGGTTGACGTATATAATCTGTTGGGCCAGAAAGTGGCTGCCGGCATTACTTCTGACCAGATTATGGAACTGCCTGACGGTTTCTACATCATTGGCGGAAAGAAGGTGCTGATCAGAGAATGAATATCTGAACAATGAACGGGAACGGTCGGACATGATCCGGCCGTTTCTCATTTGCGTATGCCGGCCTTGCTGAGCGCATTCTGATAACGGCGTGCGTTGGCGTTATGCTGTGACAGGGTGGTGGCAAAATTGTGGTAGCCGGAGAAATCCTCTTTTGCGCACATATACAGGTAGTTGTGTCTTGCGTAGTTCAATACGGCATCAATGGAACGTATGTTGACAAAACGGATAGGTCCGGGAGGAAGTCCCTGGTGTATGTATGTGTTGTATGGCGAATCGACCTCAAGATGTTTCTTGAGCACACGTTTCGGCCTTTCCCCGCCAAGAGCGTAGATTACGGTCGGGTCTGCCTGGAGCGGGATTCTCTTTTTGAGACGGTTCATGTAGAGACCGGCAACTTTTGGAAGTTCATCGGACTTTGACGTCTCCTCTTCAATGATTGATGCAAGGGTGGTGACTTCAAGTTCGCTGAGTCCGATGGATCTGGCTTTGGCCTTGCGTTCATCTGACCAGAAACGGTCGCGTTCCTTCAGAAGACGTGCCAGCAGCGCATCGGGACTGACATTCCAGTACACTTCATACGTGTTTGGTATTATGGCGCAGAAGACTGTGGCCGGCGTGTAACCTGTGGAATCAAGCCAGATGGGGTCATTCAGACGGCTGGCCACTGACGCTGAGTCAAGCATGAGCTGAAGGGCAATGTCATGTGCAAGACCCGCAACGGTGCGGGTGCTGCGGATGGTCAGCCTGACAGGGGTCTGTGAACCTGATACCAGCATGTCCGTAATCTGACGGGCATCAGCGCCCTTGCGTATGGTGTAGCAGCCGCTGCGTATGCGCCGTCCGTATTCCCGGTGGTTCATCCAGCGCTCCAGCCCTTTGGTGCGCGCGTCTGGATTCCTGTCAAGAATGGTCTGTAAAACAGTCTGTTGTGAATAATCCGGAAGAATGAAAATGTTGAAGTCATCCAAGTCCGATACAGGGCAGGACAGTGAGCGGTAAATGCTGAAAGCGTAAGCCGCAGCACCTACAAGGATGGCTGATATGACGGAAAAGGTTATTTTTGTTGCTTTTGAAGACATAAGAAGTCTGATTTTTCAGCAAAGTAAGCGGTTTTTTTCTAACTTCGCATTCCAGTAACCAACAAACCTGATTATTAATGAAAAAGGTACTTTTCCTGCTTTCTCTGACAGCAGCCCTGTCAGCAAGCGCAAAGAATGAAGTTAAGGTAACCGTGCACGCTGACCAGCCGGGTGCCACCATCAACAAGAATATCTACGGACAGTTCTCAGAACACCTGGGCACCTGTATTTACGGTGGTCTGTGGGTAGGTCCTGAATCATCAATCCCCAACACTGACGGCTACCGTACAGACGTGCTGAACGCTTTAAAGGAACTTCAGGTCCCTGTAATGCGCTGGCCGGGCGGCTGCTATGCCGATGAATATCACTGGAAAGACGGCATCGGACCCAAGGAAGACCGTCCTGTCATGGTCAACAACAACTGGGGCGGCGTTGTGGAGGACAACAGCTTTGGAACACATGAGTTCCTGAACCTGTGCGAACTTATTGGCTGTGAGCCTTACATTTCCCTGAATGTGGGCAGCGGCTCTGTCCGTGAGGCTGCAGAATGGATTGAATATATGAATGCAGCAGACGGTCCGATGGCCAAGATCCGCAAGCAGAACGGCCGTGAGGAACCCTGGCATGTCAAGTACATTGGCGTAGGCAATGAGGCCTGGGGTTGCGGAGGCAACATGCTGCCGGAGTATTATTCTGACATTTTCCGCCGCTATCAGACCTACTGCCGTGATTTCAACGGCACCAGCCTTTTCAAGATAGCCAGCGGTGCATCGGACTACGACTATGAATGGACCGAGGTTCTTATGAAGAAGGTAGGTTCAATGATGAATGCCGTATCTCTCCATTATTATACCGTGTCAGGCTGGGTGGGCGCCAAGAAACCCGCTACAGGCTTCTCGGACGATGATTACTACTGGTGTCTGGGCAAGTGCCTTGGCATTGAACCGGTAATCCAGAAGCATCTGGCCATAATGTCAAAGTATGATCCTGAACATAAGATTCCATTGCTGGTTGACGAATGGGGTACTTGGTGGGAACCGGAGCCTGGCACACAGCTTTACCAGCAGAACACCATGCGTGACGCTCTGGTGGCTTCTCTGTCACTTGACGTGTTCCACAAGTACTGTGACCGCATTCAGATGACCAACATTGCCCAGGTAGCCAACGTGCTGCAGTCAATGATTCTGACAAAGGATGACAAGATGGTCCTGACCCCGACATACTGGCTGTATGACATGTACAAGCCGCACATGGACGCAACATTCATCCCTGTAGATCTGGAAGGCTATCAGGTCAGGCTCACTCCGAACGAGCGCTATGCCGCCAATCCCGATGAGACCGCCACACGTCCTCTGCCTCTGTTCAGTTCAACCGCATCGAAGGACAAGAACGGCAAACTGCACATCTCAATGTCAAATGTAAAGCTTGATGAGGCTCAGACCGTTACCGTACAGCTGGACGGTTTCAAGGCAAAGAAGGTCACTGCAAATATCCTTACAAGTGACAAGGCTACAGACTACAACACGTTTGAAAATCCTGACAAGATCAGGCTTGCTGAATTCAAGGGCGCAAAGATTGACAAGAAGTCAGGTGCCATTACACTTGAAATTCCTGCAGCAAGTATTGTAACTCTTGAAGTGGAATAACTTTCAATTCGCGCAAATTATGTATATTTGCGCGGATTTTCTGCGATAGTAGCTCAGTTGGTAGAGCGTTGGCTTCCCAAGCCGAAGGTCGCGGGATCGTGCCCCGTCTATCGCTCCAATGCTTAAATTGTCTGATTATCAGCAGTTTAAGCATTTTTATTTTGCACTCAATTGCTGGAAAAATCGCTCTCGCGTGACCCCTTGAGACGGTCCCAATTGAGGCTCACCTGAAGAAGTATGGGGGTATTTTCGGCTCAGCGGGACTTTAGTGGTGGATACTGTTTCTGCGCCGAGATTCCAGCCGTTCAAGCGTGATGTGCCGCCTGGAGCTCTGTGGGCGTGGTGCAGTTCTCCGTACCGGACAGTTCGATGCACTTTTTACCTGTTTTGGGCATTGAGATTTCAGTGTCTCACAACCAAAGTGTCTCAGGAACTCTGTCCTGACTTTATCACTTTTTCGGCCATTTGCTGAGAATCGGCCTCTGGCATAGTTGTAAGCCATATAGTCTGGGTGATTTGGGTGACGCAAGGCGTTTTT
>JAGHSY010000005.1 GCA_018065615.1 Candidatus Colenecus caballi
ACATATAACTATGGCAACAAACACTAAGAAAGACCCCAGCGAGTACTCAGTTGAAGAGAAACTCCAGGCACTGTATCAGCTTCAGACAATGCTGACTGAAATTGACAAGATCAAGACCCTGCGCGGCGAACTGCCACTTGAAGTACAGGACCTTGAGGACGAAATTGCAGGTCTCAACACCCGTATTGAGAAGGACAACGCAGACATTGCTGGTCTGACCAAAGACGTTGCAGAAAACAGGAACGTCATTGAAGTGTCAAAGGCTGCCATTGCCAAGTACACCGAACAGCAGAACAACGTAAGCAACAACCGCGAATTCGATTCACTCAACAAGGAGATTGAATTCAAGAACCTGGAAGTGGAACTTGCAGAAAAGCACATCCGTGACTATTCTGCCGCCATCAACGCCAGAAAGGAAGAGATTGAGCACTGTCAGGCCATGGTTGCTGAAAAGATTCAGGATCTTGAAATAAAGAAATCCGAACTTCAGGAAATCATTGAAGAGAACCGTCAGGAAGAGGAAGTTCTCCGTGAAAAGTCAAAGGCTCTTGAACTGACCATCGAACCGCGTCTTCTGCAGTCTTTCAAGCGTATCAGAAGCAACACACGCAACGGTCTTGGAATAGTATATGTCCAGCGCGAATCCTGCGGCGGCTGTTTCAACAGAATTCCGCCACAGCGTCAGCTTGACATACGCATGCACAAGAAAATCATTGTCTGTGAATATTGCGGCCGCATTATGATAGACCCGGAACTTGCAGGTGTCAAGGAAGAGGTCAAGGTAGTCGAAACTCCAAAGAAAAGAATCCGCAAGTCAGCAATTGACAAGGATGAATAAGAAATGGAACCGGTCACTGACCGGTTTTATTTTTTACAGGCTGTCATACATTGGAATGTCCTGCATAAAAGAGTAGGAGTGGTTCTCATAGTCCATTCTGACGCAATAGTGCTTCAGTCCATTGCTTACTATCAGATAGTCCACATGCAGGACAAGATTGTATCGGACTATCTGATCAAAGACCTTCCGGCTTATGGCAACATTTGCCGACTTGTATTCAACAATAACCTTTGGAACCCCGGCCCTGTCATAAACCACAGAATCACACCTGCGGCTCATTCCGTTGAGTTCAATTGAACGCTCATTTGCAATGTGTGACATCGGATATCCTTTATGACCGCAAAGGTACGCCACAAAGCCCTGTCGCACATATTCTTCCGGCGTAAGCGCCGTCCACAGCTTGCGAATAGGGTCCCAGACGCACTTTTTGCCTGCCTGTTCGGATATTTTGAGCTCAAATGGTGGCAAATTCAGATTATCAGTCATATATTTGCAGTTCAAAACGTGGTAAAGTTAATGAATCACAATTGAAATGGCAACTTCAGGAACAGCATACAGACAGGTTATCAAAGAACTTGAAACCGGAACATACAGGCCGATATACTATCTGATGGGAGACGAGCCGTTCTTTATCGACTCAATTGCGGATTTCATCAGGGATCACGCCCTGCCGGAACAGGACCGTGACTTCAACCAGATTGTACTATATGGCAATGAAACCACAATGAACGAAGTGATTCAGCGCGCCAGAGCATATCCGATGGGCGCCGAACGTCAGGTCATCATTGTCAAAGAAGCGCAGCATCTGGTCAAGAAGGATTCTGACAATGGGGCAGGCAGTCCATCAGACATTCTATCATCATATCTCAAACAGCCGCAGGAAAGTACCATTCTTGTGTTCTGCCACAAGAACGGGTCTCTGGACCGCCGCAAAAAGGTCGTTTCAGCCATAGAGAAGGCAGGACTTCTGTTCGAATCCAAGAAGGTGAAGGATGACGCACTCCCTTCATTCATTGAGGAATTCCTCTCTGAAAGGAAAATCAGAATGTCCGCCAAGGCAGTTGCCATGATGATTGAATCAGTAGGGGCAGACCTTTGCCGTATGAGCGGTGAACTTGAAAAACTTACTCTGGCGCTTCCAGAAGGCCAGAGTGAAATAAAGCCGGAATTCATAGAAGAACATATTGGAATAAGCAAGGATTTCAACACATTCGAATTCCGTGACGCAATTGTCAACAAGAATGTGGAGAAGGCCAATCTCATTGCAGCATATTACGAAAGCAACCCCAAAACTTATCCAATGCAGCTGGTTACAGCTACAATTTTCCCATTTTTTGCCAATCTGATGCTGGCATTCTACTCACCGGACAAGTCAGACAAGGGAATTAGCGAACAGCTTGACCTTAAAAACACCTGGGGAGTGAGGGACTACATTATTGGAATGAGAAACTACACTGCAACTCAGTGTATGCACATTATCAGTACGATACGCAAGTATGACGCCAAGTCAAAGGGAGTCGATGCCACAGCCAATACAGGTGAAGGATTGCTTCGTGAGCTTCTTTTCCAAATTCTGCACTGATTCCCGATTATTTTTCAAATTTTGAAATCTCAGCGATTTTGCTGTTTTAAGGCCGCTTCATCAGCGGCCTTTTATATTTTTTAACTTTTACATTTGGCTAATATGTTCCAAAATCCACATTTGTAGCAATACAAGAACAGGATATTTATCTTATACATTTGTCACACATTTGCTCCTTCACTAATAAGCCAATCAGCAAATCTCCGGAGATATACGAAATCGCATTCAAAAGTGTAATGAACAAATAAGCAACTTACCATCAGTACACTTACATACATCTATATGAAGTGATTATTCAATCGCCAACGACGTTTATGCAAAACGACAGAAAACAGCATCAGAATACATATTGTCAGAATAATAATAATCAAATAATCAATCATATAGACAACTTATTCAAACTTGTTTCCATCACGACGGCAACCTCATATTCACAGGAGAACAATGCCAGAAAAAGACATGGAAACATTTGTCGCAAGATACAATTGTAAAGCGCCAATTGGATAATAGAAAAATATCTTGCTTTGCATAAAAATCTGCATTACATTTGTAACATCACAAAAAACAGGCAAAAATCATGAGAGAAAGAATTGAAGAACTGATCAGACTGTTGAATTTGACACCCACGCAGTTTGCCAATCAGATTGGCGCACAAAGAGCCACGCTCCAGCACGTGCTGAGCGGACGCAACGAACCCAGTCTGAAAATTGTGACTTCAATTCACAACACTTTTCCCGAAGTGAGTATCGAATGGCTGCTTAGCGGAAGCGGCTCCCCTTTCCCCAAAAAGGAACCTGGTCACCCCGACATAACAGACATGCCTCTGTTTCCGGGCTTTGAGACTCCAATAAATGCCACCGCAGTTGCGACTGTTGACAAAAATCCAAATCCTGAAGGGGTAAAAACACAGGCCAGGCCCCGCAAACGCATTAATAATAAGGACATTAATGACAATGCGAGCCCATCGGACTCAAGCATTGGAAAACATATTAAAGAGGTGGTGGTATTCTTTGAGGACGGTACATATCAGAAATTTTTATCAGAATTAAAAAAATGATACGGATTTTTTGATTTTTTTAAAATTGGGAACTATATTTGCTTCTATAGACAATAAACTTTCTAAAGTTCCCGACTATGAAAAAATTTTACTTTGCCATTGTTGTTGCTGCACTCTGCATGACAGGATGCGGCACCAGTAAAAAGACGTCCTCTTCCAATCAGAATGAAGTCTGGCAGACACTGCTTGTCAAACAGCTTGATGCTCAGATTGAAAATCAGATCATTACCGTCAAGTACAATAACGGCTCCACTCTATGCTACAAGATTCTGGACAATTTCGGCAACGTGTCACTGACATGGGACCACACGGGCGGACGCAAGGATTTCAATGACGGTCCAAGCTCTTACAAAGGAGATATCAGCATTCCTTCATTCATCGTTTCCGGCAACAATGAAGAATTCGTATTCCGCGTTATGGAAATCGACCAGAATGCCTTCTACGGATGTTCTGAAGTCAGGTCAATTGACATTCCGTTCAGTGTGTTGCGTATCATGAATGACGCATTCAAAGGCTGCACAGGACTTGAAAAGTTCACCGTCAACGAGAACAACCAGTCATACAAAGCCGATGAAGACATTCTGTTCAGCAAGGACGACAAGATGGTCATCAAGTATCCGGCCAAGAAGCAGACAAAGGAATATGTAATTTCCGAAGACGCATCATTCATCTGCACAGAGGCATTTGCTGACAACACATACCTGGAAAAGATTACTGTTGGAAATTTCGTTACAGCCATCAGTGACTATGCCTTCAAGAACTGCAAGTCTTTGAAGACCGTTGAACTGGGCGGCAATGTCAGAATTATCGGCAAGGAGTCATTCTTCGGATGCACAAACATTGAACTCATCAATTCACACGGCATTTTCCCACCGCATAACAGCCCGAAGGTATTTGAAGATGTCACTAAGGAGAACGCAAAGCTCTATGTCCCCAAAATGCAGCTCCACAACTACAGCAGACGTCTTGAATGGAGCGATTTCAAGAACATTTCCGAATATTGACATTCATGAATATAAGTAAGGTGCGGCCGCAAGGTCGCACCTTTTTTATTATTATCTTTGCGCAAACATTCTTCTGAAATGAAAAAATACCAATTGGATCTGCCGGTTGCTGACAACAGGATGATAAGCGGCAATGCCACTCTGCTCACGCTGACCCATGCGGAACCGCTTCCGGACATGGCCGCCGGACAGTTTGCCGAACTTCTGGTTCCTTCAGCCAAAGTACTTCTGCGCAGACCTGTTTCAATCCACAGCATAAACCGTCAGAACAACACCGTAGAGTTCCTCATTCAGATTGTCGGTGGCGGCACAAAAGCGCTGGCAGAACTGGAAAAGGGAGACACCGTCAACGTGGTTTTACCTTTAGGAAACGGATTCAGTTACAGAACCGTCCATGTAGCAAAGCCTCTGCTCATAGGCGGCGGTGTCGGTGTGGCGCCTCTTTTGTTTTTAGGTCAGGAACTGGCCGGCAACGGTATCAGACCGACATTCCTTTTTGGCGGAAGGTCTGAAAGTTTTCTCTTAAGACTTGACGAATTCAGAAAGTACGGTGACGTGTTCCGCACGACCGAAGACGGTTCTGCCGGAGAAAAAGGATTCGTCACAAACCACAGCCTGCTGCTTGACAGCGACAGTTTTGACCGTATCTATGCCTGCGGACCGACCCCTATGCTCAAAGCTGTAGCCAAGTGGGCCAAAGAACATGAAACCGCCTGTGAAGTGTCTCTGGAGCACAAGATGGCATGCGGAATAGGTGCTTGCCTGTGCTGCGTTGAAGACACTGCAGACCAGGGCAACGTGTGTGTGTGCAAAGACGGTCCCGTATTCCCAATAGAAAGACTGAAATGGCAAATCTGAAAACAAAGATCGGTTCTCTTGAACTGAAGAATCCCGTAATGACCGCCAGCGGCACATTCGGATATGGCAGCGAATATGCAGACTTCATGGACATTTCCCGTCTTGGAGCCATCATAGTCAAAGGCACCACACTGAAACGCCGCGAAGGCAATCCATATCCGCGCATGGCGGAAACACCATCGGGAATGCTCAATGCAGTCGGACTCCAGAACAAGGGCGTGGACTATTTTGTGGACCATATCTATCCCGATATAAAGGACATTGGCACCAACATCATTGTAAATGTATCGGGCTCAAGCATTGAAGATTACGTTCAGACAGCATCAGTCATCAATACCCTTGACTGCATTCCGGCAATAGAACTGAACATTTCATGCCCCAACGTAAAGCAGGGAGGTATGGCTTTCGGTGTAAAGGCCGAAAGTGCCGCAAGTGTAATATCGGCTGTGCGTAAGGCGTATGACAAGACGCTTATCGTCAAGCTTTCACCAAATGTCACCGACATTACGGAAATAGCCCGCGCGGCCGAAGATTCAGGCGCAGACAGCGTATCGCTCATAAACACTATGCTGGGTATGGCAATCGATGCCGAACGCCGCCGTCCGGTTCTGTCAACTGTCACCGGAGGCATGAGCGGTCCGGCAGTCAAGCCGGTGGCCCTGCGCATGGTCTGGCAGGTTGCAAAAGCAGTAAAAATTCCAGTCATCGGACTAGGAGGGATATGCTGTGCAACAGACGCGGTGGAATTCCTGCTTGCCGGTGCTTCAGCCATTCAGATAGGTACCGCAAACTTCATTGACCCGTCAGTTTCAGAAAAGGTCATTGACGGAATTGAAGAATACCTTGACCGCCACGGATTCAAGGATGTCAGTGAGATTATAGGGGCTCTGGAAATTTAAAAAACAGTCTTACAGCAGGTCAGGGCGCAGTTTTTTAGTGCGTTCCAATGACTGTTGGAATTCCCAGTCCGATATAAGTGCCTGGTTGCCCGAAAGCAGCACGTCAGGCACTTTCCAGCCTTTATATTCAGCCGGTCGTGTATATACGGGGGGAGCCAGCAGATTGTCCTGGAAACAGTCCGACAGGGCTGACTGTTCATCGGACAACACTCCTGGAATTAGTCTTACAATACTGTCTGTCATTACTGCAGCGGCAAGTTCACCGCCGGTCAGCACGTAGTCACCAATTGAAATCTCTTTCGTTATCAGGTGCTCACGGATGCGGTAGTCAATGCCCTTGTAGTGTCCGCAAAGAATTATGACATTCTCAAGCATGGACATGGTGTTGGCCATCTTCTGGTTGAACTGTTCTCCGTCAGGGCTGGTGTAGATGACCTCATCATAGTTGCGCTGTGACTTCAGATCCGTGATAAGACGGTCTATGGGTTCAATCTTCATGACAAGTCCCGCACAGCCTCCGAACGGATAGTCATCGGTCTTGTGGTGTTTGTCTGTCGTGTAGTCACGTATGTCATGCAGGTGTATTTCAGCCAGACCGGCCTTCTGGGCGCGTGCCATCATGGAGCAGCCGAAGAACCCCTCAAGCATGTCCGGAAATACTGTCAGAATATCTATTCTCATATTGGCTGCAAAGATATATCTTTTTGTTGAAAAGTGTAGGCCGCACGCGCGTGCACGAAGCCTTTTATTCACTAAATTTGCAGCATCATGGACGAGAACGGGCGCATATTGGAACTCAGGGAACTTCTGCACAGGTACAACCAGCTGTACTATGTCCAGAATGCTCCTGTAATTTCAGACATGGAGTTCGATGCTCTCATGCACGAACTCATCGGACTTGAAGCAGCACACCCGGAACTGGCGGATCCCAATTCACCCACACAGCGTGTAGGCAGCGACTTGAGCAAGGGCTTCCAGCAGGCTGAGCACAAGTATCCGATGCTTTCTCTGGACAACACCTACAGCGAACAGGAGGTCAGAGAGTTCTTTGAACGCGTAAGCGGACTGTTGAACGAACCGTTTGAGATATGCTGCGAACTGAAATATGACGGCCTGTCAATATCGCTGATTTATGAGGACGGACGTCTTGTTCAGGCCGTTACGCGCGGTGACGGCGTGAAAGGTGACATTGTGACTGACAATGCCAGAACAATAAAATGCATTCCTCTTGTCCTGCAGCCAGGCTCTTACCCAAAAAAGTTTGAAATAAGGGGTGAGGTTCTCATGCCCTGGACCAGTTTTGAAAAGCTCAACGCCGAACGTGAGGCCCAGGAAGAGGCTCTGTTCGCCAACCCCAGGAACGCCGCATCAGGGACACTCAAACTGCAGAATCCGCAGGAAGTGTCACGCCGCCAGCTGGACAGTTACCTGTATTACCTGCTGGGTGAAGAACTTCCATGTGACGGCCATTATGAGAACATGATGGAGGCACAGAAATGGGGTTTCAAGGTATCGGACCACATGAAGAAATGCAGCACCATACAGGAGGTGCTGGACTACATAAACTACTGGGACACAGAGCG
>JAGHSY010000094.1 GCA_018065615.1 Candidatus Colenecus caballi
GTAAACGGTGAGATTCCCGGCGGACGTTCAGAGATTACCGGCAACTTTACCGTTGAAGACACCCAGGACCTTGCAAACGTCCTGAAGTCAGGTAAGATGCCGGCTCCTGCAAAGATTGTCCAGGAAGACATTGTAGGTCCTTCACTCGGTCAGGAATCAATCCAGAAGGGCTTCACCTCATTCATCATTGCATTCATCATCCTGATGATATACATGTGCGTCATCTACGGATTCACTCCGGGTATGATTGCCAACGGCGCCCTGCTGTGCAACTTCTTCTTCACACTGGGTATCCTCACCTCATTCCAGGCTGCTCTTACCATGTCTGGTATTGCAGGTATCGTCCTTACTCTTGGTATGGCTGTCGATGCCAACGTGCTTATCTATGAGCGCACCAAGGAAGAACTCAAGGCAGGCAAGAGCGTAGCATCGGCCCTGTCAGACGGTTACAAGAACGCCTTCAGCGCCATCTTCGACTCAAACTTCACATCAATCATAACCGGTATCATCCTGTTCAAGTTCGGTACAGGTCCTATCCGCGGATTCGCCACAACTCTGATCATCGGTATCATCTGCTCATTCTTCACAGCAGTATTCCTGACACGTATCGTTTATGAGGCATTCCTGGCAAAAGGCAAGTTCCAGAATCTTACCTTCACCACCAAGTTCTCAAAGAACCTGATGCAGAACACCAAGGTCAAGTTCATGGAGTCAGCCAAGAAGTCATTCATTATTTTCGGTGCTGCAGCAGTAGTCTTCATTGCATTCCTGGCAATACGCGGACTTGACAAGAGCATTGACTTCCGCGGCGGCCGTAACTTTGTAGTACAGTTCGAACAGCCCGTATCTCCTGAAGAGGTCCGCAACATCCTTGAAGACGTTGATCCCAGCGCAAAGGCCATTGCCCTTGGTACCGACCAGAAGACAATACGTATCACAACGACATACCGCATTGATGAGGAATCGGAAACAATTGATTCCGAAATTGAAGAGTTCCTGTTCAATGAACTCAAGCAGGCCGGCAAACTTTCACCCAGTCTGACTCTTGCCACATTCATTGACCGTGAGAACCGTGAAGGCGGATCAATCATCTCTTCTCAGAAGGTAGGTCCTTCAATCTCGGCAGACATCACACGCGGTGCCATCATCTCCGTGATTCTGGCTCTGATTGCAATCTTCCTGTACATACTTATCCGTTTCCGCAACGTGGCCTATTCAGTAGGTGCAATCGTAGCACTTACATTCGATACACTGGTCATTCTGGGTATGTATGCAATCTGCCACGGATGGATGCCGTTCTCACTTGAAGTTGACCAGACATTCATCGGAGCCGTGCTGACAGCCATCGGTTACTCAATCAATGATAAGGTGGTCATCTTTGACCGTATCCGTGAGTTCACAGGACTTTATCCGAAGCGCGAACGCAAACAGCTGTTCAATGACGCTCTGAACACCACTCTGGCACGTACCATCAACACCTCAGTAAGTACACTGATCGTGCTGCTGGCCATATTCTTCCTTGGTGGCGACAGCATCCGCAGCTTTGCATTCGCAATGATTCTGGGTGTTGTGTTCGGCACATGCTCATCACTGTTCGTAGCAGCTCCCACAGCTTTCCTGGTAATGAAGAAGACCAAGAAGGAAAAGGAGGAATTTGCAGCTGCCCAGAAATAATCAAAGCATACTGATTCACAAAAGGGAGTCCGATATCTTTTCGGACTCCTTTTTTTGTCCGATTTGTTTAACAATCAGCCATTTTTCCGATATTTGTAAAAAGACTATTATCAATATGCAAATGAGAACCCTATTCCTGACCGGCATCCTGTCAATTATTTTCACCGCTCCGGTATTGTCACAAACCACCAATACTGATTCCATCAAGGCAGAAATGGCCAAGATTGAACTGTCCAATCCTGCAATGAAGCAGACCATTGAAAAATACAAGAAAGGTGTAATCAAGGGTGACCTTGAGTCAATGAACCTGCTGGGTATGGAATGCATGACAGGCAAGAATGTGAAGGCCGATATGGAAATGGGGCTCAATCTGCTTGATGCTGCGGCCAAACAGGACAACGTCTCGGCACAATACAACCTTGGCAACTATTTCTTCATTTTCTGGGCAAACAGGAAAAACAATGACGGATACTTCTCATCAGGTACAAAATGGCTCAAGAAAGCAGTGAAGGGTGGCAGCAAGGACGCCAACACCATGCTTGCCCGCTTCTATTTCGAATACGGGAAATACAAGAACGAACCTTCATATGTTGACGGTGCAATTAAACTGCTTGAAGGAACACAGAAGATTGAAGAAGTCAATGACAAGGATGAATCCGTACTCAACGCACAGGCATGGCTTGGTACCATCAATCTGGGCAAGTGGCGCATGCTTCAGGACACCACAGCTTTGAAGGATGCAAAAAAATGGTACAGGATACTGCTCAAGTCAAAGATAGAATTCCCCAACTACTCACAGTACATTGACTCAATGCAGGCCGTCCTGAGCATGGGCGTCCCACTTAGAATTGACCCTATGCCCACACCTGAAGAAGAGGCCGCACAAGAGCAGCAGGGTGGTGGCGGATTCCCGGGAATGGGCGGATTCGGCGGCGGATTTGGCGGCTTTGGCGGCGGATTCCCAGGAATGGGCGGCGGCCCACAGGGACCTCAGGGACCTCAGGGTCCTCAGGCCACATTCCCCGGCGGCAACTGGCAGATGCAGCAGTTCATACGCTCAAACACCTACTACCCCAAGAACCTTCAGGACCAGAAAGTTACCGGAAACGCAACCGTTTCATTTACGGTCGATGTTGACGGTTCCATTGTCAATCCCACCATTTCAAAGAATGCTGAAGTCTATATTATGGACAAGGAGGCCTTGCGCACAGTAATGGTAATGCCTGACTGGAAGCCGGCTGAGCAGGACGGCAAACCTGTCCAGGCACAGCACACCGCGAACGTGAACTTTGGCGGTGGCGGCGGAATGGGAGGCTTCGGGGGCTTCGGCTTCTGACAAGAAACAATAAAGGGTGACCGGTAAGGCCACCCTTCATTTTTGTATTGTCAGCAGTTACTTGACCTCCCAGATGTCATTGGTCTCAAGCAGTTCTGCAAAGCTGTGGTACTTCTTTGCAGCCTTGACCTCTTCAATCTGAGCGGTGACGGCATCGTCATAAGTGGGGGCTTCAACGTCACGGATAACGCCAAGTGCAACGGGGAATCCGTCACCGTCACCCATCAGTGCAAGCTTCAGCTGCAGGGTATTGTCCTGGCAGTGTGCGTCGTGAACAAGGATATCATTGAGAGTTATGCCGTTTTCGCCAATCTTCACGACCTTCAGGCCGAATCCTTCCTGCACAAGACCGTACTCACTGTTCTCACCGAACACCAGCGGCTCACCGTGCTTGACGTAGATGGCATTCTTTGCGCGTCCCTCCTTATTATATACGGCCTCATGTGTGCCGTTGTTGAATATCACGCAGTTCTGCAGTATCTCACAGACCGATGCGCCCTTGTGGTTGTATGCGGCCTTGAGAATGTCAACGGTACCCGGCGCGTCAGTGGCCACGGCACGAGCAAAGAAATGGCCGCGTGCACCAAAGCAGAGCTCTGCAGGACGGAAAGGATCTTCTACGGTACCGTAAGGGCTGGACTTGCTCACGAAACCACGTGGCGATGTCGGAGAGTACTGCCCCTTTGTAAGACCGTAAATACGGTTGTTCAGCAGAATCATGTTCAGGTTTATGTTACGGCGGTTGGCGTGGATGAAATGGTTGCCTCCAATGGCAAGACCGTCACCGTCACCTGAAATCTGCCATACGGTCAGGTCGGGATTGGCTACCTTGCAGCCTGTTGCAATGGCTGCTGCACGGCCATGAATGGTGTTCATGCCATAGGTAGCCATATAATGCGGCAGACGGCTGGAACAGCCGATACCTGATATGACTGCGGTATTGTAGGGAGCTACTCCGATTTCGGCCATAGCCTTATGCAGTGATGCAAGGAAGAAATGGTCACCGCAACCCGGGCACCAGCGTGGCTGGCCCTTCTTGAAATCCTGTGCTGTATATTCGCTCATAGTCTTTACTTCTTTAAGATTTCATCAAAAGCGCTTACCAGTTCGCTTACAACGAACGGCTGGCCCTTGACCTGATTGAACTGATAGGGAACAAAGCCATCGACCTTCATTCTCAGGAATGATGCCAGCTGGCCCATGTTCTGTTCTGCAACCACTACCTTGCTGTATTTCCTGAGTACGTCCGATGTGTTGGCGGGCAGCGGGTTGATGAACTTGAAGTGCGCCATGGCAACCTTCTTTCCAGCAGCACGCATCTCATCCATGGCGGCACGCAGATGTCCGTATGTTCCGCCAAAGCCTACTATCAGCAGGTCAGCGTCATCCTTGTCTCCAAGAACTTCAAGATCAGGTACCTGGATGTTTTCAATCTTCTGTTTTCTGAGACGGGTCATCAGGTCATGATTCTCAGGAGCCGTTGAAATGGCACCGGTAAGGTTGTCCTTTTCAAGACCGCCAAGGATATGTGTGAACCCTTCACGTCCGGGAACAGCCCAGTAACGTGTGCCGTTCTCAGCACGCATGTACGGTGTCCACTTGCCTTTCAGTTCTTCAGGAACGTACGGAGGATTGATTGCGGGATAGTCAGCCAGGTCGGGCAGCTTGAAGGCGGCCGAACCGTTGGCTACGAAAGCATCGGTCAGCAGCACGACAGGAGTCATGTGCTCAAGGGCCATCTTTGAGGCCTGGAAGGCGGCATCAAAGCAGTCAACCGGGCTGGTGGCGGCAATTACAGGCATCGGACTCTCACCGTTACGCCCGAACAGGACCTGAAGCAGGTCTGTCTGTTCTGACTTGGTGGGAAGGCCTGTGGCGGGACCGCCGCGCTGTACGTCAAGGACTACCAGCGGCAGTTCCATGATGACGGCCAGGTTCATGGCTTCGGACTTGAGGCAGATGCCGGGGCCCGATGTCGATGTCACGGCAAGAGCGCCTGCGAACGATGCGCCAACTGATGATGCGCAGCCTGCAATCTCGTCCTCGCACTGGACGGTTGTGACGCCAAGCGACTTGTGCTTTGAGAGTTCGTGAAGGACGTCTGTTGCGGGAGTGATGGGATACGAGCCAAGGTAGAGCTTCAGGCCGGCTTTTTCAGCGGCAGCTATAAAGCCGTATGCGGTGGCCTTGTTGCCGGTAATGTCCATGTAACGGCCCGGTTCCTTGGTCTTTGACTCCACCCTGTAAACGTTCATAGCCGAACTGTGCGTGTTGTGACCGTAGTCATAACCGGCCTGGATGACCTTGATGTTGGCGGCTGCAAGTTCGGGCTTCTTGGCGAACTTGTCACGCAGATAGTTGAACGCTATCTCCAGGTCGCGGCTGAAAAGCCAGCATACAAGACCCAGTGCAAACATGTTGCGGCACTTGAGCACTGATTTGGTGTCCATGCCGGTGTCAGCAAGGGCATCCTTGACCATCTGGGTCAGCGGGCATGCAATTACGCGGTCCGGATCAACGCCCAGTTCTGAAAGCGGGTCATCGGTCTTGAAGGCGGCCTTTTCAAGGTCACTCTTCTGGAAGGCGTCTGTATCGATGATTATTGTCGCATCCTTCTTAGCGTACTTGAGCTGCGTCTTCAGGGCGGCTGCGTTCATTGCAACCAGAACATCACAAAGGTCACCGGGGGTATAGACCTTACCTGCTCCGATGTGTACCTGGAAACCTGATACGCCGGTCAGTGAACCCTGCGGGGCGCGGATGTCTGCCGGATAGTCCGGGAATGTGCTGATACTGTTTCCGACCGTAGCGGAAACTGTGGAGAAGATGTTGCCGGCAAGCTGCATTCCGTCACCGGAGTCACCTGAAAAGCGGACAACGACCTGATCCAATTCTTTTACTGTCATAACTTGTTTGCTTCTAATACGGGCGCAAAATTACAAGTTTATTCCAATCGTTATTCCATTTCCTTATAATTAAATATGGTTTTTGCATGGATTTTAATCATTTTTATGCAAAATGATACTTGTTATGCAAAATTCATGCATAACGATGGAACTGCAGGTCCTATCAGGACTCTTACTTGGCGAAAAAATGAATGAGCTTATTCTTGAACCTGCGCCAGCGGATCTTTATGCCTGATACAGGTTTGGCGTCCAGTGCAGGAGGACCGTACACACACGTTATGCCTGCAAGAAGAGAATCAACCATGGTATGCTGTATTTTTGCAGTATAGACTTCAACAACCCCGTTACTGCCGCGGCTTCCCCAAATTGCCGTAGATTTGTAGTCAGTCAGGTACCGTATGCTGTCAATGTCATTCGGATCCATTTTTAAAAGGTATCCTATTTTCCTGCTGTCCAATGATTCCTGTCTGAAATCAACAAGCATGGCCTCCCTTTCATCGACAGGAACAATTTTGCCGTCCACAACAATCAGGGGCACAGGATTTTCCGCAGGTGTGGGAACGCCATACATAAGACGCATTTCCCCCACATCGGACTTGACAGGAGTAAAGGTAAACTCCTGAGC
>JAGHSY010000078.1 GCA_018065615.1 Candidatus Colenecus caballi
AAGGATTCAGAGCTGCACTGAGAGGTATCGTTGATGAGAAATTCTTCCTGTTCAGACTTGCTTCAATCTATGCCTTCCCCCACTAAATATCGACTGAGCCGAAATTTGCTCAATGGATATTCTGTGGGGACAAGCATAGATTGAAGCAGGGCAGACAGGGAAAAATCATGGAACAGGACAAGCGGATTGCAATTCAGCTGTTCTCCGCCAAATAGTGACACACGCACTGCGGTCAGAAGGCTTCTGGCTGCGTGCTATGAGTCTGACAGCCCTGTATAAGGCATGCCAGACTCGGGCAGTGCCTTTCTGCGCCTTCCTGACTATTTCATTGAGTCGCTGTTTGGCGGAATCGGAAACCCTCGGAAGACATCCGCATGACCGGTCCGATGTTCCGGCGTATTGTTTCCGGACGGCTTGCCATTTCCATTTTCGCCAAACCAGTACACATAGATTGCTGTCATGTGCCTACCTGGGGGTGTTGGCATATACAGAGTGATCTGGATTAGGGGACAGTTCACGGTGAATGGTTCTACAAGGCCTGTAGAGGTACTGAATGTTCACTGCTTTGGCGGAATACAATACTGAAAAACTGATTGCCCCCACTAGTTCTCGTGTGAACTGAAGTGCGGTCTCCGGCCGGTTGCCGGCGCAACTGTCAAATGAACCTGTGCCAGAACCGTTCGTACTTCTTGGGATTGCTCCAGTAGTGGCAGCCGAACGGGAGTTCATGGCGGTTCAGGGACCAGCAGTGCTTCAGGGACTGCTCAAAGGAGAATTTCAGTGCCTCATGGTAATCTGGAATCCTGATTGAGTGCGTGCGGCTTGCGACCTGGCTTATGTACCAGTCCTCATAGTATCTGCACTTGTCTATGATTTCCCTGTCATCGACGGTAATCTGACGGATGGTGCTGATTTTTCTCAGAGAGAAACCGCCGTTCCCCACTGCGAAATACTTCATGCAGTGCGGAATTCTGCAGACATTGACAGGAAACAGTTTTCTGATGCTCTGCACCAGCATGCCCCAAGTGCGTTTCCACCAGTATTCTGTTGGAATCCAGGGAGCGCCAATATAGTCGTAGCCCTTGTCAACCCACATCTGCAGTTCATCTCTGAATACCCACGCGTCAAGCTGATAGATGAGCATGTAGTCGTAATCGGAATACAGGTCATAGAATTCTGTAGTCAGCAGCAGGTCGCTGTATGACTGAATACTTGTGAAATTACAGTCATCAATGGCCGTTTCACTAAGTTGTGCTTTATCTGAATATGACCTTATTATATTGGAAATGTCCAGCCGGTGTGGATGAAGCAGATTGATGTCATACTTTCCAAGTATTTTCAGTCCCTGTTCAAAGCTTTTCTTTTCAGTTTCAGTGAAAGGTCTGTAAATGGGTATCACAATGATGACCTTGTTCATATCCGGCTGTTTTTTCGCATCAGTCCATAATACAGGTATTTGCCCCAAATGTTGATCTTCAAACTGAAAGGATTGCCTTTTTCCTTGCGGAATTCCCTGTAGATATTCTTTGAGTCCGATGCGGACGAGTTCTGGAAACGCACTCTCCAATAAACTTGCAAGCTTCTTGTTATCAGTCTCTGCTCACTTTTTGTAAACGATGTTCCGCCTAGTTTGTATTTGTTCAGGATATTGACTTTGAGAGCGTCATTTTCAATTCTTTTCTGAAGTCTTGTGACGGATTTTTCAGTAAAGGCTTTCATTTGCATTCCGGTCAGGGTGATGCCGCGCTGAAGTGGCAGGACATCTTTCCATTTGTTTGAGAAAATGACCAGGTTGTCTGAGAAAGACTGATTGAACAGTCCTACGGAATCGTGCTCAATGATTATGTCATCACATATCATTACTTTCTTTCCTGTCATCTGCACCTGCATGCTTATGTCAAAATCGTACAGGTGAAAGCCCTGGTATGTGTTCTCATCGAACTTGATCCGCTGGAACATGTTTTTAGGTATGCAGAACCACAGTCCGTCAACTGCTGCGCATTCTTTCAAAACTCCAAGAGGCTGGATTTTCTTCATGTCAATTGCGCTTCTGGGATTCTTTTCAATGGTGTAGTACCTGTCCCAGTTGCAGCCGTAGAAATATCCCCCCATTCTTGCATCGCCATGTACGGGAACGACCTTGACACCTGCAACGCCAAGAAGACCCAGGCTGTTGTCCTTCAGATACTGCTCGACCTTGTAGCCCCAGTTGTCGGAATTGAAGGTCAGGTCTTCATGCATAAAGCACAGATTCTCTCCCTTGCTCAATCTTACACCTTCATTATAGGCCTGGAATATGCTGTATTTCCCCTGTGAGTTGTCCATGTGAATGATTTCGTATTCACATCCGATTGTTTGAGAAATGTTTTGAAGCAGTACCTTCGATGTTGTAGGATGCTTTGAACAGATTATTAGGGAGAGCATTCGGTTAAAGGTTTTTGTTTCAGCTGCAAATTTACGTAATTATTGCCGATATTTTTAAAGCAACCGGTTGACCATCTGCTGGAATTCTGCCGGTTTGATTCCCCATGACGGTGCAACCACCATGTTTCTCGGACTTTCAGATACGAAACGGTCAAAGGCTAAGTCCTTATTTGAAAGTCTTATGAATTCGGCGACAGTCTCAGCATATTCCTGTACTGTAAACAGTTTTATTGAATTTGGATTGGCCTGATACATTCTTTCCAGTTCCGTTCCTTTCACTATTTGAAGCTGGTGAAGTTTCAATGTAGATAAAGGAAGTTCTGAAAGTCGTCTGGCATGGTTCATGAAGTCTTCATGATTCTCTCCCGGAAGTCCGAGGATGATGTGTGCACCCACCGGAATCCCATGGCCGTTCAGCCTGTTGACTGCTTTGCATGCGCATTCATAGCTATGACCCCGGTTGATCAGTGATAGAGTCCTGTCAATAGTCGATTCGATTCCCACTTCAACAAGCAGGTAAGGGTGATCTTCCGGTGCTTTGTTTCCAAACCGGCTGTCCATCCAATCAAGCAGGTCGTCTGAAATGCAGTCAGGTCTGGTCGCAATTACAATTCCTGCTACTTTAGGATATTGCAATGCTTCTTCATACAGTGCTTTCAGAATTTCTGTATTGCCGTATGTGCCAGTGAATGTTTGGAAATATGGCAGATACCCCCATGCATTACCTTTAGATTTTGAAAACTGTATGCCATTTCTGATCTGTGAAGTGACTGTACCTCCTGCCCGTATTGCGTAAGATGGGCTGAAAGCACTGTTGTTGCAGTATATGCATCCTCCAGTTCCAACTGTGCCGTCTCTGTTGGGGCATTTCATACCTGCATTGACAGTAATCTTCCTGATCTTTCCAGGAAAAATGCCTGCAAAATATTCAGCCAGTGTCTTGTATTTGTTGCACATCAGGTTTCAAATATACAAAACAGCGGGCAAATATTATTGTCCGCTGTTTCCAACTCAAATTCTTTTCAACTCTTCTCTTCTTTTGTGACCTGGAAGAGATCGCTCCCTTCCAGGCCTCCATCTGTTCGTAGACTGATTTTAAATTGCAGCGCCTTTTCCGGTATCAGCCAATTAACCAACTTATTAACCTATCAATAAACGCTGTGTTATTCATTATAAATATCATTGGGTTTCATAACCGTTTCACTTACGATTACACTGCAAATATACATGTGGTATTTACAAATGCAAAAGAATTATCAAAAGATTTATTCTCAAAATCACAAAATCTTTGTAATCGCAAAATTGTCAATTGAACATATTTGAACGAAAATTATGAAAACATTCCGCAATACTGCAGAACTGATTTTTATATACACCTTAATAACAATGTATTAGCTGCTTTTACGTCACTTGTTCACGTATATTTTGCTGCTTGACAAATTCGAACATATTAATTGTCAAAAGGTAGATTTTTATTTGATGATCTGATTCGATTTGACACATTTGACCTTCAAACAAGGAAGGACAGCCATCGGTAAGCACTGAAATTATTTAAGCCAAATGAGACTTCCACTCATGAATTTTGGCTACTTTTGTTCATGATATCCAATATGGTATGAATATGATTAAGAACATCAGACCGGCAGAAGGTAAACTTGGAGTGTTGAGTGTTGGTCTTGGCGCTGTTGCCACAACCTTCATAACCGGAACTTTAATGGCAAGAAAGGGACTGTCCAACCCCGTCGGATCTTTTGCACAACTGGCTAAGATGCGTGTTGGTCGCGGTAATGAAAAGAAATATCTTAAGGTGGGTGACATTGTTCCGATGACTGACTTGAATGATATAGTCTTTGGAGCATGGGATGTCTTTACTGACAATGCATATGAAAGCGCAAAATACTGTCAGGTCCTTAAAAATGAGGATATTGAGCCGGTCCGTGCCGAACTTGAGTCAATCAGACCGATGAAGGCTTGTTTTGATCCTGATTTTGCACACAATCTTCTGGATGATTCTTTTGGCCGTATTCCTGATCCGGTTTGGGCAATGCCTGAAGACACCCGCTGGAATTATGCTCAGAACCTTAGGAATGACATACGTCATTTCAAGAAGGAAAACAATCTGGACCGTGTCATTGTTTTCTGGATTGCCAGTACAGAAGCATATACTCCGCGCAATGAGCAGGTTCACGGTTCTCTAGCCGGTTTTGAAGCGGCAATGAAGGCCGATGACCGCAAGCATCTGGCACCAAGCATGATTTATGCATATGCTGCCCTTATGGAGGGTTGCCCGTTCATCATGGGTGCTCCAAATGTCTGTGTTGACATTCCCGCCATGTTTGAACTTTCACTTAAACAGGGTCTTCCAATTGTGGGTAAGGATTTCAAGAGCGGTCAGACCATGATGAAGACGGCAATGGCTCCAATTTTTGCAACGCGTATGCTGGGTGTTGAAGGTTGGTTCTCGACAAATATACTTGGAAACCGCGACGGACAGGTTATAGAACACCCTGACAATTTTGAGACCAAGCGGATAAGCAAGGCGTCAAGCATTGAGTGGATTCTTGATCAGGAGAATTATCCGGAACTGTACAGTGACATATATCATAAGGTGAAGATCAATTACTATCCTCCGCGTGGGGACAGGAAAGAGAGCTGGGACAATATTGACATTTTCGGCTGGATGAATTATCCCATGCAGATCAAGGTCAATTTCCTTTGCCGTGATTCCATTCTGGCTGCGCCAATCTGTCTGGACCTAATGCTTTTCACTGATCTGGCTCTCCGTGCCGGTCTGTCCGGGGTTCAGGAGTGGCTGTCATTCTATGTCAAGAAACCCATGACATACGATGACGAATGTCCTGTCCATGACCTGTTCCAGCAGTTTGCAATGCTCAAGAACAAGATACGCGAACTGGGAGGTTATGAGCCTGATCAGGAATTGGATTAATCCTGTATATACATTATGCATTTGTCGGAGACGGTCTGCGCAGGCCGTCTCTCTTAATTTTTAAATATAATTTGCATATTTATTTTCCGAATTGTGCATATCCAATCATATTTATAACTAATTTTGCAGCGCAAACGAGAATATTTATGCATTATGAAGAATAAGAACAGTCGTTTGGAGGCTATCCGTCTCATTATTTCCGAACAGGATATCAAGAATCAGGACCAGCTGCTGCAGGTTCTGACAGCCAAGGGGTATTCGGTTACCCAGGCCACCTTGTCCCGTGATCTGAAAAAGATGAAGATATCGAAAGTTGCAAACACATACGGTGACTACCTGTACGTGCTGCCTAACCATGCTCTTCTCCAGAAAAAGAATTCCACTTCACAGGTTGAGGACTTTTCTTCCAACCAGCCCCGATATGGATTCGTCTCGTTGAACTTTTCGGGCAACATGGCAGTTATCAAGACCAAGCCCGGATATGCAAGCAGTCTGGCATATGACATAGACAGTCATGGTCTGCCAGGTGTGCTTGGTACTATAGCAGGTGACGACACCCTGCTAATAGTGTTGGCCGAAGGCGCAAACCGCATGGAGATAAAGCGTCTTCTCGAACCGATTATTATTTCCTTATAAATAGTATATCGAACATTTTTCTATGGAAAACAAAATTGAGGTGACGGTTGCCGATGAGTCACATGAAAAGTATGTTGACACAATTCTGGAAACCATTTCTGAAGCTGCAAAAGTGCGTGGTACGGGCATAGCAAAACGTACTCACGAATATGTTCTGACAAAAATGCGTGAAGCGAAAGCTGTCATTGCTCTTGATGGTGACCGTTTTGCCGGATTCAGTTACATTGAAACATGGCAGAACAAGAAGTATGTGACTACATCGGGCCTGATAGTACACCCGGACTACCGTGGTCAGGGGCTGGCCAAGAGAATCAAGGACATGACGTTCACTCTGGCACGCATGCGCTGGCCGCACGCAAAGATATTCTCACTGACAAGCGGTGCGGCTGTAATGGCCATGAACACACAGCTTGGCTACAAGCCGGTGACATTTGCTGACCTGACAGATGACGAATCGTTCTGGAAGGGCTGCGAGGGTTGTGTGAACGTAGATGTCCTGCACCGTACAGGCCGCAAATACTGCATCTGCACAGGTATGCTTTACGACCCGGAGGAATATCTTCCGGCAAAGATTGCCCCCGAGGTTCTTGAAAGAATCAGTAAGATTGAAGGAAAAGTTATAGAATAAAATGGCTAAGAAAAAAGTTGTTGTAGCCTTTTCAGGCGGTCTTGACACAAGTTACAATGTCATGTACCTGACAAAGGAGATGGGCTACGAGGTTTATGCCGCATGTGCCAATACCGGCGGCTTCAGTGAAGAGCAGCTCAAGAAGAATGAAGAGAACGCCTACAAGTTGGGCGCCGTAAAATATGTCACACTTGACGTCACACAGCAGTACTATGAGGAGTCTCTCAAGTACATGGTGTACGGAAACGTGCTGCGTAACAACTGCTATCCCATTTCGGTTTCATCGGAAAGGATTTTCCAGGCTCTGGCAATAGCCGAGTACGCGAATCAGATTGGGGCCGATGCAATTGCACACGGTTCGACCGGCGCAGGCAATGACCAGATACGTTTTGACATGACATTCCTTGTCAAGGCTCCGGGTGTTGAGATAATAACGCTTACACGTGACCGCAACCTGAGCCGCAAGGAGGAGATTGACTATCTGAATGCAAATGGTTTCAGTGCAGACTTTGCAAAACTGAAATATTCATATAACGTTGGCATCTGGGGAACGTCAATATGTGGAGGCGAGATTCTTGACAGCGCTCAGGGCCTGCCGGAAAGCGCATACCTGAAGCATCCCACAAAGCAGGGTTCCGAGATTCTGAGTCTTGGTTTTGAAAAAGGTGAACTGGTAGCCGTGAACGGAAAGAAGTTCGATGACCATATCAAGGCCATTCAGGAGGTTGAGAAGATTGGTGCCGCATACGCCATCGGACGTGACTGTCATGTAGGTGACACTATCATCGGAATAAAGGGACGTGTAGGTTTTGAGGCTGCGGCTCCTATGCTTATAATAGGTGCACACCGTTTCCTTGAAAAGTACACGCTTTCAAAGTGGCAGCAGTACTGGAAGGAACAGGTTGCCAACTGGTACGGAATGTTCCTGCATGAGTCACAGTACCTGGAGCCGGTCATGCCTGACATTGAGGCCATGCTGACAAGCTCACAGCGCAATGTGAACGGCACCGTCACACTGGAACTGCGTCCTTACAGTTTCCAGACGGTCGGTTGTGACACTCCGGACGATCTGGTGCACAACAAGCTTGGCGAATACGGTGAGGGTGCAAAGGCCTGGACCGCCGATGACGCGAAGGGATTCATAAAGATTACATCGACTCCGCTGCGCGCTTACTACAGCGTACATCCGGATGAGGAAAGATAAACAACAAATAAGAAAACTATGGCAGAAAAGAAACTTTACCGCTCTTCTGAGAACAAGAAAATCTGTGGCGTTTGCCAGGGTCTTGCCGACTATTTCGACATGGACGTAACCATTATGCGCATAATCTTCCTGGTGCTGCTGCTCTGCTGCGGTGGCGGTCTGCTGGTATATCTGATATGTGCTCTTGTAATGCCGGTTAAGAAATGATAAAGGTTGGTATCATAGGCGGCGCGGGCTATACAGCAGGTGAACTGATCCGTATTCTGCTGAATCATCCCGATGCTGAAATAGTATTTGTAAACAGTAGCAGCAACGCCGGAAACAAGTTGAGTGCCGTACATGAGGGCCTGATAGGTGAGACCGATATGGTTTTCACGGACCGGCTGCCTCTTGACACAATTGACGTGCTGTTCTTCTGCACCGCCCATGGTGACACACGCAAGTTCATGGAGGCCAACACGCTTCCTGAAGGGCTCAAGGTCATCGACCTGTCAATGGACTACCGTCTGGAGGCCGATGACAACCCGTTCATTTATGGCCTGCCCGAACTTAACCGCCGTGCAATATGCAAAAGTCAGTATGTGGCCAATCCGGGCTGTTTTGCTACAGCCATCCAGCTGGCACTGCTGCCTCTGGCCCGCAACCTTATGCTGAACGATGACGTCTATGTGAACGCCATTACCGGCAGCACGGGTGCAGGTGTCAAGCCGGGTGCAACCACCCATTTCAGCTGGAGAAACAACAATCTGAGCATATACAAGCCGTTCACGCACCAGCATCTGCCTGAAATAATGCAGTCGCTCAAGCACTTGCAGAGCAGTTTTGACCACGACATAAACTTCATTCCCTACCGCGGCGATTTTGCGCGTGGAATTTTTGCGACAGCGGTTGTGAAGAATGCCGTTGACATAGATGAACTGTACAGGATATACCGCGAGTATTATGAGGCCGATTCTTTCGTGCACGTGGTCGAGGAACAGATTGACCTTAAGCAGGTGGTCAACACCAACAAGTGTCTTCTGCACCTTGAAAAGCACGGTGACAAGCTGCTTGTGGTCTCATGCATAGACAATCTGCTGAAAGGTGCCAGCGGCACAGCCGTGCATAATATGAATCTGCTGTTTAATCTGAAGGAGACAACCGGTCTTATATTGAAGCCTTCCGGTTTTTAAACTATGAATCTGTTTGAAGTTTACAGCCTGTTCCCGGTGAACATTGTCAGGGGACAGGGTCAGAAAGTGTGGGATGAGAACGGTCAGGAGTATCTTGACCTGTACGGAGGACACGCAGTCATAAGCATCGGACATGCACATCCGCATTATGTGGAGGCCGTGAGCCGTCAGGTGGCGACACTGGGTTTCTATTCGAATTCAGTTATAAACAAACTGCAGCAGAATTTTGCCCAGCGCCTGGGTAGGGCATCGGGCTATGAGGACTACAGTTTCTTCATGATAAACAGCGGCGCCGAGGCAAATGAGAACGCGCTGAAACTGGCGTCGTTCCATACCGGGCGCAGCCGCGTGCTGTCATTGAAGAAGGCTTTCCACGGCCGCACATCACTGGCTGTCGAGGTCACTGACAACCCGAAGATAATTGCTCCAATCAACGCCAACAACCACGTTACATACTTGCCATGGAATGATTTGGAGGCTGCCAAGGCCGAACTTTCAAAGGGCGATGTGGCAGCGCTGATAATTGAAGGCATTCAGGGTGTGGGCGGCATTCAGGTGCCCACTGACGAATATATGCAGGGTCTGCGCCAGGCCTGCACCGCAAACGGAACCGTCATGATTCTGGACGAGATACAGTGCGGATACGGCCGCAGCGGAAAGTTCTTTGCACACCAGTACAACGGCATACGTCCTGACCTGATAACTGTGGCCAAGGGCATTGCCAACGGTCTGCCCTGCGGCGGTCTGCTTATCAGCCCCATGTTCAAACCTGTTGCCGGACAGTTGGGAACCACGTTCGGTGGCAACCATCTGGCATGTGCCGCTGCCACAGCCGTTCTTGATGTCATTGAGCAGGAGCATCTGGTTGAAAACGCTGCCACCGTGGGTGAATACCTGCTTAAGGAACTGCGTGGCATAAAGGGGCCCAGGGAGGTCCGCGGACGTGGTCTGATGATTGGCATGGAGTTCGATGAGCCCATAAAGGAACTGCGCAAACGTCTGCTGTTTGAGGAGCACATATTTACCGGTGTAAGCGGCACGAACGTGATACGCCTGCTGCCGCCGCTGTGCATCAACAGACAGGATGCCGACCGTTTCCTGGAGAGTTACAGCAAGGTGCTGGAATAAAATACCCGTATTGGAGATAATGAGGTCCCGGTTACATTGTAGCCGGGACCTTCATTATGAACGGTTAGTGGCGGGCGTCAGTGCCCCAGAGCATCTTTTCGCGCAGGGTTGAGTAGAAGTTGGAGCCTTCAAGACGGATGACGCTGATGAAATAGGGGGCGCGCCTGATCTGCATGGGTGTGTGTTCCTTGCAGCTGAAACTCCTGCCGTCAATTGAAATGAGGAAATTGTGGCTGCGGCTGCTTACGTCAAGACTGATGGTGCGGGCTGCGGGCAGCACCATGGGACGCATGTTCAGACTGTGCGGGGCAACAGGAGTGAGCACTGTCACGTTTGACCCCGGGGCCACAATGGGACCGCCTACGCTGAGAGAATATGCGGTGGAACCGGTCGATGTGGCAATGACAAGACCATCGGCCTGATAGGTGGTGAGCGGGGTGCCGTCAATGCTGGCAGACACGGAGATCATTGATGATATGTCATGCTTCAGGATTGCTATGTCATTCAGGGCGTATGGGGTGTGGCCGGCGGGAAGTCCTTCCGTTTCCAGCTGGAGCAGGTGGCGCTGCTGTATGGTGTACCTGCCTTCATGGATCATGCGTACGGCTTCTTCCATGCGGTCCGATGTGACATCGGCCAGGAACCCCAGACGGCCGGTGTTGATACCTATCATGGGTATGCCTTTGTTTCCGACCAGTGCGGCTGTGCGCAGGAATGTGCCGTCACCGCCAATGCTGATGACGATGTCAGTTTCAGACAGTCTGTCCTGTGGCAGGATTTCGTGGCCAAGAGACTGCAGGAGTGCTGAAATGCTGTTTTCGCATTCAACTGATTTCTGAGCCGTCCGGTTTCCAAAAATTGCAAAGCGCATAATCCGAATTATTCGTTATCTTTGCAAAGATAATCATTTTCCATAAGGAGAAGGAATATGACAAGATTAAGCGTAAATATCAACAAGATAGCCACCCTTAGAAACGCAAGGGGTGGAGACAACCCCAATGTGGTGAAAGTTGCGCTTGACTGTGAGAAGTTCGGGGCTGACGGCATTACCGTTCATCCAAGACCGGACGAACGTCACATACGCCGTCAGGATGTGCTTGACCTGAAGCATGTGCTGACCACTGAATTCAACATTGAAGGCTATCCGGCACCCGCCTTTATGGAACTGGTGCTTCAGGTAAAGCCCGCACAGGTTACACTGGTGCCTGATTCTCCGGACCAGATAACTTCAAACCACGGCTGGGACACTTTTGCCAACCAGGATTTCCTTCAGGACATAATTGCAGGGCTCAAGGACAGCGGTATCAGGGCGTCGGTCTTTGTTGACGCTGATCCGTCAATGGTGGAACTGGCTGCCAGAGCCGGGGCGGACCGCGTGGAGCTGTACACGGAGCCGTATGCATCGGACTACAGGAAAATTGGTCCGGAAATGGCAGTGGACAAGTTTGTGAAGGCGGCTATTGCTGCCCACCAATGCGGTCTGGGGCTGAATGCCGGGCATGACCTGAGTCTTGAGAACCTGGCGTTCCTGAAAAAGAGCATTCCTTTCCTTGATGAGGTGTCCATTGGTCATGCGCTGATTTGTGACGCCCTCTATCTGGGACTTGAAAAGACAATTACTGAGTACAAAAAATGCATTGAATAATATGTTCCTACAAGCAACACTTGCACAGGCGCTTGGCGACACTGTAGCACAGAGCCAGGTAGCCGTACAGCTGGCAGAAGACACGGCTGATAAGATGAACCTGCTGGAAATGGCCATGAAGGGCGGATGGATCATGGTGGTCCTGCTGCTGCTTTCACTGGTTTGTTTCTACATTTTCTTTAACCGCATTGCAGCATACCGCAAGGCTGCCATCAAGGATCCGAACTTCATGGCACGCATTACAGATTACATGAAGAGCGGTGAAAACAAGTCTGCAATCATTTTCTGCCAGGCTACGAATTCGCCTCTGAGCCGTATTGTGGAGAAGGGCATCGGACTTGCAGACCATGACAGCAAGGACATCCAGATGGGCATGGAGAATGCCGCAAACATTGAGATTGCCAAACTGGAAAAGGGTTTGTCAGGCATGTCAACCATTGCAAGTGCCGCACCTATGATCGGTTTCCTTGGAACGGTTACAGGTATGGTGCGCGCCTTCTGGGAGATGGCCAACGCAGGCAACAACATTGACGTGTCACTGCTGTCAGGCGGTATTTATGAGGCCATGATTACCACCGTGGGCGGTCTGATTGTGGGTATCATTGCGCTGTTCGCATACAACTATCTGGTCTCACGCGTGGACGACCTGACCAACCAGATGGAGTCTTTCATTCAGGATTTCACAGTTAACGTGGGCAAGTGATATGCTTAAACGCAAGAACAGGATATCGCCGCAGTTCAGCATGTCGTCAATGACCGACATCATATTCCTGCTGCTCATATTCTTCATGATAACATCGACCATGGTCAGCCCCAACGCCATCAAGGTGCTCCTGCCGCAGTCTTCGCAGCAGACATCGGCCAAACCGCTGACCCGCGTCATCATTGACCGCGACCTGAACTATTACACGGCATTCGGCAATGATGATGAAATGCCTATCCTGTTCGAACAGCTTACAGATTTTCTGATTGACTGTTCAAACAAGGAACCTGAAATGTACGTGGCACTTTATGCCGATGAGTCCGTACCTTATGCTGAAATTGTCAAGGTGCTGAACATTGCCAATGAGAACCAGTTCAAGGTGGTTCTGGCAACGCGCCGCCCTGACAGGAAGTGAAAACGCCGATGAAAAGGTCCGATTTCAACATATTCTCACTCCTTTGGACACTGCTTGTCCATGCCGTGGTAATAGCTCTGCTTGTCCTTCTGAACCTGACGGTGCCGGAGGCCAAGGCTGAAAGCGGCGTGCCCGTCATGCTTGGGAATATGGGGAATCTGGATACCGACTATGAGTTTACCGAAGTGAATTCCATGCCGGCCCCCGCGCCGGCTCCCGCCCCCCAGCCGGTGGCTCCCCAGGCCGAGCCCAACATTACCCAGAACCTGGAGGAGACGGTGGCCATAGAGAGCGGCGAGAAGGAGAAGCCGGTGGTGAAGCCCGAACCTGTAAGGCAGCCAACACCGGAGGAAATCCGCGCCCAGCAGGAGCGTCAGGCCCAGGAAGCGGCCCAGAACCTTATGGCCAACGCCTTCGGCAAGAGCAGCACCATGCAGGCCAGCGCACCATCGGAAGAGACAAGTGACGTGCAGGGTACTCCGGGTTCGACCCAGGGCAACAGCACAACTGGCAAGGCAACAGGTGAAGGAGCGTACGGCAACTGGGATCTTGGCGGACGTGACATACTTGGCGAACTGCCACGGCCTGCGTATGATGGTATTCAGGAGGAAGGCCGTGTCGTTGTGACTATTACCGTTGATCCTGACGGCAATGTCATTGATACCAGAATCAACAACCGTACCAATACTACAAACCTGCAGCTTAGAAATGCTGCTGTCATGGCTGCGCGCCGTACCAAGTTCAACAGAAGTACGGACAGCAACAACCAGACCGGTACAATTACATACTACTTCAAACTGAAGTAAGTGAAATTTTAAGAAACTGTTTTGAAATGTTCCAATTAATCTTTTATAAAATCTTTCCGGCTGAAAAAACCGTTTCTTTTCAGTCACAATGGAACCCCATTGTTCCTTCAAATAACCAATTTTTCATCTCGAAAATCTTTCATAAAATTTTTAATCGAACATTTCAAAACAGTTTCTAAGCAATATGGTATACATTTTTCTGGCAGAAGGCTTTGAAGCCATTGAGACAATTACTCCGCTGGACATGATGATCCGTGCGGGACTTGAGGTGAACACCATTTCAATAAGTGACGAATTTCTGGTCAAGAGCAGCCAGGGAATACCCGTTCAGGCCGATGACCTGTTTGAGAATACGGATTTCAGTGATGCCCAGATGCTGATTCTGCCAGGCGGAATGCCCGGCTCCACCAACCTTGCAAAGCACAAGGAACTGGCAGCGCTGCTTAGAGAAGCCATGGAGAAGAACCTGCCGGTGGCCGCCATCTGTGCCGCTCCAACAGTGCTTGGTAAGATGGGCCTTCTTAAAGGTCGCAAGGCTACCTGCTATCCCGGTTGCGAGGGTGATCTGAAGGGGGCCGAATATACCGGATCATTCGTTGAAAAGGACGGAAATGTGATTACCGCATGCGGTCCTGCCGCAGCAGTCGAATTTGCAAAAGCCATCATCAGGCAGCTTTGTGGAGACCAGGTTGTGGAATCGGTCTGTGAACAGATGCAGTTCTCACGTGCCTGATGCTTGACCTTGAGCAGCGTGACGTAAAGTATCTGCCGGGGGTGGGCCCGTCAAGGGCTGCGCTTCTGGCTTCTGAACTTGATATACGTACGCTGCAGGACCTGCTGTACTGCTTTCCGTACAAATACATTGACCGCAGCCGCATTTTCCAGATAAGGGAAGTGGACGGCACCATGCCCTACATCCAGCTGAAAGGCCGGATCCTGAGCTTTGAGGAGCAGGGACAGGGGCGGACCAGACGTCTCATTGCACATTTCAGTGACGGAACAGGCATTGCGGATCTGGTCTGGTTCAGCCAGCCCAAATACATTGTGGACCGTTACAGACCCGGTGTTGATTATGTGGTGTTCGGCAAGCCGACCATGTTTGGCGGCAGGGTGAACGTAGCCCATCCGGAAATTGATGTCGAAGCCAGCCTGAATCTTTCAGAGATGGGCATGCAGCCGTACTACAATACGACTGAGAAGATGAAGAAGGCGGGGCTGAATTCGGCCGCCATGCGCAAGCTGGTCTGCAACCTTATGGGACTGATTGTGGAGCCTCTGCCTGAAACGCTGCCGGACTGGCTGCGTGAAAAGGAGAAACTCATGCCGCTGACCGATGCCCTGAAGGTCATACACAATCCCAAGACTCCGCTCGAACTGCGTCTGGCGCAGCTGCGCCTCAAGTTCGATGAGCTGTTCTATGTGCAGCTGAACCTGGCCCGCTTTGCCAGTGACCGTCTGCATCGGTTTAAAGGGTTCGTGTTCTCACGCATAGGCGAAAAGTTCAACACATTCTATAAGGACAAGCTGCCGTTCAGTCTGACCGAAGCGCAGAAGCGTGTCATACGTGAGATACGCAGGGACGTGGGCTGCGGCCAGCAGATGAACCGTCTGCTTCAGGGCGATGTGGGCAGCGGAAAGACCATGGTGGCCCTGATGTCCATGCTCATTGCCATTGACAACGGGTATCAGGCCTGCATAATGGCTCCTACCGAGATACTGTCAGAACAGCACTACGCCAATATAAGCCGATATGTCGAGGGCCTTGGAATACGTGTGGAACTGCTGACAGGCAGCATTAAGGGCAAGCGCAGGGAGGCCATTCTCACCGGGCTGCTGAACGGTGATGTGAACATCCTGGTCAGTACGCATGCCGTGCTTGAGGATACGGTGAATTTCAGCCGCCTGGGTTTTGTGGTCATTGACGAACAGCACCGTTTTGGCGTAGCTCAGAGAGCCCGCCTGTGGACAAAGAACTCCACGCCGCCGCATGTGCTGGTCATGACGGCAACGCCCATACCGCGTACCCTGGCAATGACCCTGTACGGTGACCTGGACGTGTCTGTCATTGACGAACTGCCGCCCGGAAGAAAACCCATTCAGACCGACCATTATTATGACGGCAACCATAAATCGGTTTACGCTTTTCTTGACAGTGAACTGAAGAAGGGACGCCAGGCATACATAGTCTATCCGCTCATTGAAGAGAGTGAGAAGATAGACTTGAAGAATCTGGAAGACGGCTACAGAACCGTTTGCGAACGTTTTGAAGGATACAGTGTGAGCAAGGTGCACGGACGTATGAAACCGGCGGAGAAGGATGCTGAGATGCAGCGCTTCAAGAATGCCGAGACGCAGATTATGGTTGCGACAACGGTCATTGAGGTGGGGGTCGATGTGCCCAATGCCAGCATCATGGTCATTGAGAACGCCAACCGTTTCGGACTGTCACAGCTGCACCAGTTGCGCGGGCGTGTGGGCCGTGGCGCAGACCAGTCGTTCTGCATGCTGGTCACCCCGTATGAACTGTCCGATGATACAAGGAAAAGAATTGACATAATGACCGCCACATGTGACGGATTTGAGATAGCCGAGGCCGATCTCAAGCTGCGCGGTCCCGGAGACCTGGAGGGAACGCAGCAGAGCGGAATTGCCTTTGACCTGAGGCTGGCCAACCTGGCACGTGACGGTGCGCTCATTGAGCATGTACGTGAAATTGCCAAGGGAATCATTGCAGATGACCCGCAGCTGGCCCGTCCTGAAAACGTGATTATGGGCCGTGTCCTTAAGCGTATCAAGAAAAGTCAGTTCGACTGGTCCTCCATATCGTGACAAAGACTTATCTTTGCAGTCTAAAATATAAAGATGTCTTTGAAACGTACGTTCATAAGTGCAGTCTTTGTCATTGCTGCCATGTTTCCGGGGTCTGTCACGGCTCAGGACAAGCTGCCGTCAAAGGCAATGGGCGTACAGCCTATGGCAAGCGTCGCCATGCCGCAGCACGTTTCACCGGGTATGGCGGTGGATCTTGAGAATCCGGCATCATACCTTTATCCGGAATGGAGCAATGCGTACGTGCACAATTACGTTGATGTGGTACTGCCGGATTCCGTTGTAATTTCAATGAAGGGTTACTGCATGCCTACGGACAGCACGCGCATTACGGACACCTACGGATACCGTCCCAGGCGTGGAAGACTGCACCTGGGGCTTGACGTGAAGGTGCTGACCGGTGACACCATCCGTGCCGCCTTTGACGGGAAGGTGCGCATTTCGCGCTATGAAAGGCGCGGCTACGGGCACTATCTGGTCATAAGGCATCCCAACGGGCTGGAGACGGTTTACGGACATCTTTCAAGGAAGCTGGTTGAGGAGAATGACATTGTGCACGCAGGCGACCCCATCGGACTTGGAGGAAGCACGGGGCGGTCAACAGGCTCTCACCTGCACTTTGAGACACGTGTGCTGGGCAATGCCATAAATCCGGCAAAAATGTTCGATTTTCCTAACCAAAGGGTGAAATCGGACTATTATGTATATTACAAGAACACCAAAGAGGTCTATTACAAGGTCCGCAGCGGTGACACTCTGATAGGAATTGCATTGAAGAACGAAACGTCAGTGGCAAACATCTGCAAACTGAACGGCATTTCAAGGAATGCCACAATACGTGCAGGTCAGACACTGAGGGTAAACTGACAGTAACAGATGTGCGAAATGTGTGAAAGGAAAAAGGCGGTAAAGCCCGATACGAACAGCCAGTTTGAGGAGATAATAGGCATGTGCCGTTCGCTGTACATGAAGAAGCTTCAGGATTACGGCGCTTCATGGCGTATTATGCGTCCTGAGTCACTTACGGACCAGATTTTCATCAAAGCCAAGCGCATACGCAGCATTGAGACCAAGGGCGTGTCACTGATTGATGAGGGCATACGTTCTGAACTGATAGGAATTGTAAATTACGGAATAATTGCACTCATCCAGCTGGAACATGGCTATTCCGATACCGTTGATGTGGACAGCGAATGGGCGGTCAGGGAATATGACAGGTATTCCAATGCCGCTCTGGAACTGATGAAAAAGAAGAACCATGACTATGATGAGGCATGGCGCGGCATGCGTACGACATCGTACACTGACCTGATACTGACAAAGATCAACCGCACCAAGGAGATTGAGAGTCATGACGGAAAGACGGTGGTGTCAGAAGGCATTGACGCCAATTACATGGATATGATAAACTATGCGGTGTTCGGACTGATAAAAATCAAGTACGGAGATTGATGGACAGGCAGCTGAAGGAAAATATGCCGGCTCTTGTGCTGGTGAACACATGCCGCATTGTGCTGGGGCTGGTGTTCGCATTCTCAGGAGTGGTGAAGGCAATAGACCCCGTGGGCACTCAGATAAAGCTCAATGACTATCTGGCGGCGTTCGGGTGGGGTGGCATCCTTCTGGATTCTACGGTTCTCATAATGGCCTGTATTCTGGCCGGTTTTGAGATTCTGATAGGCGTGTATATGCTGCTTGGCGCATTCTCACGCGGCACGTCACTCATAACCTTGATACTCATGGTGCTGCTGACACCATTCACTCTGTACATTGCCATGAACAACCCCGTCGAGGACTGCGGCTGTTTTGGCGATGCCCTGAAACTGACCAACTGGCAGACGTTCTACAAGAATGTGTTTCTGCTGGCGGTGGCCGTCTATGTGTTTGTCCGCCGCAGGTTCATACTGCCTTTTGTATCACCGCGCCGTCAGTGGCTGGTGCTGGTAGTCACTGTCCTGATATCAGTAAGGTTCATGGTGAGCAACATCATCAATCTGCCGGTTCTGGATTTCAGACCCTACAGCATTGGTACGGACCTGCGCAGGGAGGTGACAATGGGCAATCCCGAAATGTCAGACTTCGTTCTTCTCAATGACGGACTTGAAGACGTGACATCGGAAATTCTGGAGGACAGTTCGTATGTGTTCCTGCTTGCCGCACCCCATCTGGAGGATGCCAGTGACGACTATCTGGATCTGATAGATGACGTGTATGACTACTGCGACCATTTCGGATACAGAATGACCGGACTTACAGCATCCGGTTCCGGCGCCGTCCATCAGTGGACAGAGGACACCGGCGCAGAATACAGTTTCCTGCACTGTGATGAGATACCGCTGCAGACAATGGTGCGTTCCAATCCGGGACTCATCCTGCTCAAGGACGGTGTGATAATAAACAAGTGGAGCCAGAGGAACATTCCGCAGGATGAAGTCCTGTCAGCAAGTCTGGAAGAACTTGAAATTGGAGAAATGCCGGAAAGAAGTCCGATGCGTGCCCCCTGGGCGGTGGCATTGTATTTCCTGTTCCCGCTGGTGCTGGTCATACTGATTGACCGTTTGAAGGAAATGATTCTATAACACTTAATACTATTTTGAAATGAGAAAGAAAATTGTTGCCGGTAACTGGAAGATGAACAAGAATCTTCAGGAAGGTATTGCTCTTGCTACAGAGCTGAATGAGGTGTTGGCTAAGGAAAAGCCCAATTGCGATGTAATTATCGGTACACCGTTCATCCATCTTGCAAAGGTTTCAGACATCATTGACCACAAGGTTATCGGTCTTTCTGCCGAGAACTGCGCTGACAAGGCATCAGGTGCCTATACCGGTGAGGTTTCGGCCGAGATGGTCAAGTCAACGGGTGCCGAATACGTCATCCTGGGCCACTCAGAGCGTAGAGAGTACTACCATGAGACCTATGACATTCTGAAGGAGAAGGTTCTGCTGGCTCTTGCCAACGGACTGAAGGTCATATTCTGCATTGGCGAATCTCTGGAAGAGCGTGAGAAGGGTATCCAGAACCAGATTGTCAAGGCTGAACTTGAAGGTTCCGTTTTCAACCTGAGCGCTGAAGAGTTTGCAAACATCACCATTGCATACGAACCCATCTGGGCTATCGGTACTGGCAAGACCGCTACCGCTGACCAGGCTGAGGAGATTCACGCCTACATCCGTTCAGTCATTGCTGACAAGTACGGCAAGCAGGTGGCTGAAGACACTTCAATCCTTTACGGCGGTTCATGCAAGGCTTCAAACGCTCCTGAACTGTTCTCAAAGGTTGACATTGACGGTGGCCTTATTGGCGGCGCTTCACTGAAGGTTGCTGACTTCAAGGGCATCATTGACGCTTGGAAAAAGTAAATAAGACAATTGCAATGAAAAAGACAGGATTACTGATATTCCTGCTTCTCTCTACAGTACTGGCCAGCGCCCAACAGCGGACGCTGGTTCAGGAACTGGAGAAGGAGGTGCCCGGAAAAGGCAAGGTTACCGTTGATTGTGACGCGCGCCTGGACAGCCTGATAGGGTTTGTATCGGATGTTGAATCAGGTACAAAGATCAAGGCCAGAGGATACCGTATTCAGGTCTTTGCCGGAAACAACACCCGTGCTTCAAAGGAGCGTGCCAATGAAGTGGACAGGTACATACGTTCACATTATCCCGAACTTCCGGTTTACACGGTTTTCAAAAACCCGCGCTGGATGTGCACTGTAGGTGATTTCCTTTATTATGAGGAAGCATTTGAAGTCCTGCGCAAACTTTCAAAAGAGGTCCCGTACAAGGGCCTGATAATTTTACCCAATCAGGAAATTAGAGTTTCACTATGAGCAGTCTGATACCTTATGCCGATGAAGAGTCTGAGCAGTTTCTGGAACTGAAGAAGCACTATGAGCAGATTCTGAAGATTATTGAACCGAATCCTGACCGCGAAGGTCTTCAGCGTACTCCCTTGCGCGTGGCAAAAACTCTGCTGGATTTTACAAGCGGCTACACGATTGACCCGGCAGCAATACTCAGATCGGCAATGTTCAAGGAGGACTACAGCCAGATGGTTATAGTAAAGGATATTGACTTTTACTCATTGTGTGAACACCACATGCTTCCTTTTTACGGTAAGGCCCATGTGGCTTACATTCCTAACGGATACATTACCGGACTGAGCAAGATTGCACGCGTGGTTGATGCTTTTGCACGCCGCCTGCAGGTTCAGGAACGCATGACATCACAGATCAAGGAGTGCATCCAGGAGACACTCCAGCCTTTAGGCGTGATGGTCGTCATTGAAGCCAGCCACATGTGCATGCAGATGCGTGGCGTTGAAAAGCAGAACTCCATTACCACCACATCGGACTTTACGGGCGCATTCAACCGCCAGAAGACCCGCGAGGAGTTCATGAACCTGATTTCCAGGAAATAAATTTTCTTACAGACTGATTACGCGCTGGCCAAGGACTCCGGCCAGCTGGCGGCGTGCGGCCATGAGCGACTGGTAGCGTTTCTGGACGTCCATGAGTTCCTGGGCTGAGATGCTGCTGTCCTGCAGCTTGATTTCCAGCTTGCGTATTTCCAGTTTGACGACTTCCATCTGGTAGTCAGCCATGATGTGGCGGCCAAGGTCATACAGACGTGTTTCGTCATCCTTGGGCATGTTGTCTTTGTATATGGCGCTGATCTGGTAACGTTCTTCCATCAGGCTGGCGGCGGTAAGGCTGACAAAGTTTTCAGGATGGGACATGAAATAGCGCTGGGAGTTGAAACCCTGTTCTGAGCCGTGCTGGCTGTACAGTTCGACAAAGCGTCTGTAAACGGGATGATGGAATTCAAGTCCGTCATTCAGCAGCGACTGGACTATGAACTGTCCTACGGTCAAGGTCTGAGTGCCGTCATCGGTGTCTATGTTGCAGAAGGGTTTGTCACCGTATCGGACTATGAGCTGTGAAAGCATGCGCTCCTTGTCCATGATGGGGCCCAGGTCCTGACGTTTGAGCGCGCGGATTTCCTGGCGCAGGCGGTCTTCGGGTGACATTGCGGTCTCTTCCTCCTGAATATCTGGGACGGCGGGAGCGTCATTTCCGTCAGCCGGCCGGGTGGCCTGCTTGGGCTGTTCCTGCTGGTACTGTTCACGCTGGCGCCTGTTGACTTCTGAAATGAGCAGACGTTCGTCAATCTTCATGATCTGGCTGCACTCAGTAATGTAAACGGATCTTACAATGGGGTCGCTGATTACCGATATGCTCCGGGTTATGTCCTTGATGAGTTCGCTGCGTTTTATCGGGTCGTCCGATGCTTCCTCCATGAGCAGGCTGACCTTGAAGCGTATGAAATCGACCTGGTTCTTTTCAATGTATTCCTGGAATGCGGTGGCGTTGTGGCTCTGGGCAAAGCTGTCCGGGTCCTCACCGTCAGGGAGAAGGAGCACTTTGACGTTCATGCCTTCAGCCAGAAGCATGTCTATGCCGCGGATGGATGCCTTTATGCCGGCCCGGTCACCGTCATAGAGCACTGTGATGTTGTTGGTGAAACGGTGTATGAGACGTATCTGGCCAGGGGTAAGCGATGTGCCGCTGGAAGCCACCACGTTCTCCACTCCGGACTGGAACATGGATATGACGTCTGCGTAGCCTTCAACAAGGAAACAGCGGTCCTTGCGCACTATGGCCTGCTTGGCGAAATAGAGTCCGTACAGTTCTTTGCTCTTGGAGTAGATTATGGATTCAGGCGAGTTCACGTACTTGGCGACTTTGGCATCGGACTTCATGACACGTCCGCCAAACGCGACTATCTTGCCGGACAGGGAGTGCACGGGAAAGATGACGCGGCCCCAGAAGCGGTCACGAAGGCTTCCGTCCTCCTTTTCATAGCACAGTCCGGTCTTGAGCAGGCTGTCACGGCTGTAGCCTTTGGCCATGGCGGCGCGTGCGGTGGCATCGGACTCTTCAGGGCAATAGCCCAGGCAGAACCTGTCTATTATGTCATCACGGAAACCGCGCTTGCGGAAATAGGCCATTCCGATGGCAACGCCCTTGGGGGTGTTCCTGAGGGTGTCCATGAAGAAGTCCTTTGCGAACTGGTTGGTGATGAACATGGATTCGCGTTCGCTCTGGAGAGCTTTTTCCGAGTCTGTCATTTCGCGCTTGGCGAACGGAATGCCGTATTTCCCGGCCAGCCATTCTGCAGCGTCCTGGAAAGACATCTGTTCATGTTCCATGAGAAAGTGGATGGCGTTGCCGCCCTTGCCGCAGCTGAAGCATTTGCAGATGCCCTTTGACGGGGAGACGTAGAATGACGGGGTCTTTTCGTTGTGGAACGGACAGAGACCCACATAGTTGACACCGCGTTTGCGCAGGGTCACGAATCCGGACACCACATCAACAATGTTTGCGGCGCTGAGAATGCGTTCTATGGTCAGCTGGTCAATCATATTCTTTATGCCCCAAAGTTACAAAAAGTCCGGGAAGCGTGGAAAAGGAAAACGTTATTAGTTTTTTTAAATAAATTATGCGCGTGCATTGACGATATTCCAATGAAAATTCCTTATTTTGTGCTCGTAATTCGATAATATGGAAGCAGAAAACAAACCTTACAAAATCAGGGAAAAGGCTGAAAAGGATGCAGAATACCGCAGCCTTATCCGTGCAGAACTTGCAGATGAACTTTATGACAAGATTCTGACCATTATCGTGGCCCAGAAGAAGTATCGTGACCCGGAGTATTCAGCCAAACAGCTGGCAAAGGATCTGGATACGAATCCAAGGTACCTGTCTGCAGTTATCAACTCAAGATTCGGAATGAACTATTCCAATCTGGTGAACGAATTCAGAGTGCGTGATGCCGTCCACATGCTTACTGACAAGCGCTTCCTGGACAAGACTATGGAGGAAATCGGACTCATGTCGGGTTTTGCCAACCGGCAGTCCTTCTACGCCGCCTTCTTCAAGGAGAAGGGTGAGGCTCCGCACCAGTACAAGAAAAGACATCTGCAGGGCAAATGACGACTGTACAGGAGAAGGTCCTTGAGGTAAAGCGCGAACTGCGCCTGTCCATGAATGGCGTTGCGTCAGAAAGCATGCGTGACGGCGGCATAGGGTACAGGCTCAATTTCGGTGTCGGGCTGCCAAAGCTCAAGGACATTGCTCTTGCGGCAGGCAAGGATGCCCAGCTGGCAACGGCTCTCTGGAAGGAGGACATACGCGAATGCCGCATTCTGGCGGCGTTGGTCTATCCCGAAAATGAATTCATGCCGGACCTTGCAGATGTATGGGTGGGTGAGATCGGTTTTCCTGACCTTGCTGAGGTATGTTCCATGTACCTTTTCAGCAAGATGAAGGACGCTTCTGTGACCGCTTTCCAGTGGATTGCGTCAGGGAGTGAAATGGTCCAGTACTGCGGCTTCCTGACCATAGCCAACATGTTGCGTCAGGGCCGGGAGATGGGACCGCGTTATGTTGCAGAACTTGAGGATCAGGCAAATGCCGTGATTGCAGCGGGAGCTGTCCTTCCTGCGCAGGCGGCACGTGCGGCAATGGGCTTCATTAAGAAAGATGGACAAGTCCGATGAGATGACTCAGATAAACCGTACATGGTCAGATTATCTGCACATGCATGGCCTTAGGAATACGCCTGAAAGAAGGGCGCTTCTGGAGGCCATTTGTCTGATTGACGGCCTTTTCACGCCCGAATCCCTATCGGACTATATGCGTGAGAGCCGCAATTTCATGGTCAGCCGTGCCACGGTGTACAACAACCTTCAGCATTTCATCCAGGCCGGACTGGTGCGGAAGGTGCTGATGGCCGGTGACATAAGGTATGAAAGGGCCTGGAACAGGAAGAGCTGCATCAGGCTGGTCTGCACAAACTGCGGAACAGTGACTGAGACGTCCGATGACAAGGTCCGCCGACAGATTGAAGACTTGCGCAAGAAACGGTTCACCATGACCGGATGGACCCTGAACGTGTACGGACTGTGCGGCAAATGTGCGGCGGCACTGAAGCGCAGACAGAAGAAGATGATGAATAAAAACTCAATAGACAAAAAATGAAAATGGAAAAGATTGATGTTCTCTTAGGCCTGCAGTGGGGCGATGAAGGTAAGGGTAAGGTAGTTGACGTGCTGACTCCGCGCTATGACGTGGTAGCCCGTTTCCAGGGCGGTCCGAATGCCGGTCATACCCTGATTTTCGACGGCAAGAAATTCGTGCTCAAGTCAATTCCTTCAGGCGTGTTCCAGGGCAACAAGCAGAACGTCATTGGTAACGGTATGGTGCTGGATGCAGCACTTTTCAAGGCTGAAGCCGAATCTCTTGAGGCAGCCGGAATTGACCTGAAGAACAGACTGCTCATATCTAAGAAGGCACACCTCATTCTGCCTACCCACCGTCTGCTGGACAGTGCAATTGAGGCATCAAAGGGTTCAAGCAAGGTCGGTACCACCGGTCGCGGCATCGGACCCACATACACGGACAAGGTGGCCCGTACCGGTGTCCGCGTAGGAGATCTGCTGCGTCCTGACTTTGAGGAGCGCTATGCTGCTGCAAAGGCCGCCCATGAGCGCACCCTGAAGAGCCTGAATTTTGAATATGACCTGGCTCCGCTGGAGGCTGCCTGGCGTGAGGGCATTGCCTATATGAAGGAGTTCACATTTGTAGATAGCGAACATTTTGTGGGCAACCTGCTGCGTGAGGGCAAGACAATCCTGTGTGAAGGCGCTCAGGGCACAATGCTTGACATAGATTTCGGTTCATATCCGTTCGTGACCTCATCGAACACCATCTGCGCCGGCGCATGCACCGGTCTGGGCGTTGCTCCAAACACAATCGGTAAGGTGTGGGGAATCATGAAGGCCTACTGCACACGCGTGGGCAGCGGTCCTTTCCCGACCGAACTTTTTGACAAGGACGGTGAGACCCTGTCAGACCGCGGTTATGAGTTCGGTGCCGTTACCGGACGCCGCCGCCGCTGCGGATGGGTCGATCTGGTGGCTCTGCGCTATGCCGTACGTCTGAACGGTGTGACGGACCTGATTCTCATGAAGTCCGATGTCCTGGACGTGTTCCCGACCATCAAGGCATGCGTGGCATACAGGCTTCCTGACGGGACACAGACCGATGAGTTCCCGTTTGACTGTGAAGGTGCAGAACCTGTTTATGAGGAGCTTCCCGGCTGGCAGACCGACCTGACAAAGATGACAAGTGAAGATGAATTCCCTGAGGAGTTCAACAACTACATAAGCTTCCTGGAGGAATATCTTGAGACACCGGTTTCAATTGTGTCAGTCGGACCGGACCGTAACCAGACAATTGTCCGCTGATGAATATGTACTGGATACTGTTCATAGGCATAGCTATCCTGAGCTATGTGGTTCAGGCCAATCTGGACCGTAAGTTCAAGAAGTATTCGCAGATGGCCAACCCGGGGGGGATGACCGGCCGTGAGGTGGCGCTGCAGATGCTGAGCGACTACGGTGTGAAAGGTGTCAGGATTACCTGTGTGGAAGGCCAGCTGACCGACCATTACAATCCGGAGACCAATACCGTAAACCTGAGCAAGGACGTGTATTCAGGCCGCAGCATAGCATCGGCGGCAGTGGCTGCCCATGAGTGCGGGCATGCTGTCCAGTATGCAAAGCAGTATGCGCCCGTAAAGATGCGTTCGGCCCTGGTGCCTGTTGTGCAGTTCGCTTCAAAGTGGGTCACCTGGGTCATTCTTGCAGGCATTCTCCTGATAGAGATGTTTCCGTCAATAATGCTCATAGGCATTGTCATGTTTGCCATGACCACCCTTTTCAGCATTGTAACTCTGCCTGTGGAAGTTGATGCCAGCCGCAGGGCTCTGGCATGGCTGGAACGTTCAGGCGTTACGGCATCGGCCTCACTTGACGCATCGAAGGATGCACTGAAGGCTGCCGCCTATACGTATGTTGTGGCTGCACTCAGCTCACTTGGCACGCTTATTTACTACATTATGATTTTCAATAGAAGAAACTGATGAAACCTTCAATACCAAAAGGAACCCGTGACTTCTCACCTGTTGAGATGGCGCGCCGAAACTACATTTTCGATACCATACGCGGGGTGTTCCGCCTGTTCGGATACCGCCAGATTGAGACCCCTTCAATGGAAAACCTGTCAACGCTGATGGGCAAGTACGGTGAGGAGGGCGACAAGCTGCTTTTCAAGATACAGAATTCAGGTGACTACATGAACGGCGTGTCCGATGAGGAACTGCTGTCACGCAACAGCCTGAAACTGGCTGCAAAGTTCTGCGAGAAGGGTCTGCGCTATGACCTGACAGTGCCGTTTGCCCGTTTCGTGGTCATGCACCGTGAGGAACTGCAGTTCCCGTTCAAGCGTTTCCAGATACAGCCTGTGTGGCGTGCTGACCGCCCCCAGAAAGGCCGTTACCGCGAGTTCTACCAGTGTGACGCCGATGTCGTGGGAAGCGACAGCCTGCTGTATGAGATTGAGCTCATCCAGATGATAGACATGGTGTTCAGCCGCTTTGGCGTACGTGTTGCCATAAAGCTGAACAACCGCAAGATACTGGCCGGCATTGCTGAATCGATTGGCCAGGCCGACAAGATTGTTGACATTACCGTGGCCATTGACAAACTGGACAAGATTGGTCTGGACGGCGTCAATGCCGAACTGGCGGAGAAGGGTCTGCCTGAGGATGCCATTGACCGTCTGCAGCCCATCATCAAACTGACCGGCAGCAATGCTGAAAAGCTGGATGTCATTGCCAAGGTGCTTGAAGGCAGTGAAGTGGGACAGAAGGGCGTGGAGGAATGCCGTTTCATCCTGTCCGGAGCAGAAAAGCTTGGTCTCAAGAATGAACTGGAACTGGACCTGACTCTGGCACGCGGCCTGAACTACTATACCGGAGCCATTTTTGAAGTCAAGGCTCTTGACGTTGAGATAGGTTCCATAAGCGGCGGCGGCCGTTATGACAACCTGACCGGAATATTCGGCATGCCGGGCGTGAGCGGTGTGGGCATTTCATTCGGTGCGGACCGCATCTATGACGTGCTGACCCAGCTTGACCTGTATCCCAAGGAGGCTCAGAGCGGTGTGAAGGTGCTGTTCCTGAATTTGGGGTCCGATGAGGCCGCGTTCTGCATGGAGCAGCTGGCCCGCCTGCGTGCGGCCGGAATTGCATCGGAAATATATCCCGATGCCGCAAAGATGAAGAAACAGATGTCATACGCCAATGCCGGTGCCATTCCGTTTGTGGCAATTGTGGGCAGCGACGAACTGGCGCAGGGCAAGGTGACGCTTAAGAATATGGAGACCGGTGAGCAGAGTCTGGTTGACGCTGCAGATCTGGCGGACAAGCTGGCATGAGTGCAGAGTTTGACATAAGACAGCAGCAGGGGGCAAGTGACAGGGAACTGGACAATGCCCTGAGACCTTTGTCGTTCAGCGACTTTTCCGGACAGACAAAGATTGTGGAGAACCTGCGCATCTTTACGCAGGCGGCACGCCAGCGCGGCGAGTCGCTTGACCATACTCTTCTGCACGGCCCTCCCGGACTGGGAAAGACAACACTGAGCAACATAATTGCAAATGAACTGGGCGTGGGCTTCAAGATTACATCGGGCCCGGTGCTTGACAAACCGGGAGATCTGGCAGGTATCCTGACCAGCCTTGAGCCCAATGACGTGCTGTTCATTGATGAGATTCACCGCCTGTCACCTGTGGTCGAGGAATATCTGTATTCGGCTATGGAGGACTACCGCATAGACATCATGATAGACAAGGGGCCGTCAGCCCGCAGCATTCAGATTGACCTGAATCCGTTCACGCTGATTGGCGCCACGACCCGCAGCGGTCTGCTGACCGCACCGTTGCGTGCACGTTTCGGAATAAACATGCATCTGGAGTATTATGATGCCGCCACACTGAAGCATATCATTCTGCGTTCCGCCGGCATACTTGGCGTGCCGTGTGATGATGACGCCGCCGCCGAGATTGCAGGCCGCAGCCGTGGAACGCCCCGTATAGCCAATGCCCTGCTGCGCCGCGTGCGTGACTTTGCGCAGGTCAAGGGATCGGGCCGCATAACGCTGGCCATTGCGAACATTGCCCTTGAGGCACTGAATATTGACAAGCACGGGCTTGACGAGATTGACAACCGCATTCTTTGTACGATAATTGACAAGTTCAAGGGCGGTCCTGTGGGACTTGGAACAATAGCCACGGCACTGAGTGAGGATGCCGGAACTATTGAAGACGTGTATGAGCCGTTCCTTATCCAGGAGGGTTTCCTGAAGCGCACCCCGCGCGGCCGAGAGGTCACCGACCTGGCTTACAGGCATCTGGGACGTTCACGTTACCAGTCCACGACACCTGATTTGTTTGACTGATGCCACCGCCCGGTGGCATTGTCCGTTTTTCTGCTTATGAGATACCTTATTAGACTTTCTTTTCTGATTATCATTATGACACTGACATCGGCTGCTGCCAGCGCGGACAAGTATTCACGCGCCTGGAAGAAGGTGGACGAACTGATTGAAAAGGACCTGCCGGAGAGCGCGGCTAAAGAAACCAGCCGTATCTGGGACATGGCGGCAAAGGATGGCGATTCACGCCAGCTGCTCAAGAGTGCCGTATATATGACACAGGTCGAGACCACCTTTGGGGAAAACAACGTTGAAAAGGGCATTGACCTGTTCACTTCACTGCTTCCAAAACTGAAGGTCAGGGAACATCAGGCAATTTGCCATGCTTTCATTGCCAAGGGCTATCTGCATTACTCCCTGGGCAGAAATCCATACGGTTCCGCCAGGGCTTTGTGTGATTCCATATTATATCATCTGGACCAGTCAATCCAGCTGGCGGGCGATGTGGCATCGGGCTATTATGAGGAATTCTTTCCGGGCAGCAACAAGGACGGTCTTAAGCTGCGCCCTACGCTGGCGGACATGCTCATGGATGACGCCACAATCCTGGTTACCCAGGCCCGTCTGCCGCTTGGCAAGCGCGGCATTCTGCAGGACCGCCGGCTTTACGGTTCGGCCATGGAGTATCTGGAGGCCACCATCGGACTGGACGGTACGGATCCGGACCTGTGGCCGCTTTATGTGCTAAAACTGCTGACTGCGCACAACAATGACACAAAACCGATAATAAGGTGTACAGTTGACCTGCGGCGCATGAACATTCTGCGTGACATGCTTGACGCAAACGGTGACTGGACAAAGGCCGATGACGACTGGCTGCGCGGCTGTGTGGCTCTGGGGCAGTCCTATCAGAAGAAGGTCAAGTTCAGCACAATGTTCTATGAACTGGCGGCCAGGTGCATACTGAACCATGATTATTCCTTTACCGGGGAGCAGAAGAAAGATTATTACGCCCTTGCGCACACGCTGTGCGAACTTGCGCAGAAGGAATGGCCAAAGAGCGAGGGTGCATTCGGGTGTATTGCGTTGCAGGAGAGAATTGAGAGGAAGGACATTCAGATAATGTCATCAATTGACCTGCTGCCGGGAAGGGCCAATGTTGCCGGCCTGTCATTTGCAAATGTCAGTGAAATCTACATGAAGATTGTCGAGGTTCCGGGCAGGTCCGGTACAACCGATGAAATCAGTCTGCTTGCGGAACTGAACCGTGCCCAGTCAGTATCGGAATGGAAGGTCAAGGTTTATGATCCGGGGGACTTCATGACGCATTATGCGCTGGCAAACATTCCGCCGGTAATGGAAGGGTGCTATTATCTGATGGCATCCAGCGGACCTTATTTCAACAGCGGTGACGTGATTTCATACAAATACATGGAGTGTTCGTCAATCAGTTTCATAATGGCTGTGGCGGACAACGGTATGATTTCAGGAACGGCTGTCAATATGCTGACCGGACGGCCGGTACCGGACTGCAAATATACGGTGTGGAACATGGACTGGCAGGGGCATCAGGTCAAGGTGGCCACCCGCGGCATGGCTGACAGTGAAGGTTTCTTTACCGTTGAAGGCCTTAAGAACGGCCGTTACAGCATAGAGCTGGAACATGCGGGCAAGAAGGGAAACTGTGAAGTGTATGTTCCGTGGGTCAGTGACATGCCGGACAGGGTTCAGGGCCAGTTCTATACCGACAGGAGCGTGTATCTGCCCGGTGATTCAGTCAGTTTTGCCTTCATTGCATATCACTGTGACGGATATGAGAAGGGCAGGGTGGCCGCCGGCAATCATGTCAAGATTACTTTTGAGGATCCTAAAAACAATGAACTGGCGGTGTTCAGTCTGGTCACAGACAGCATGGGAATGGTGAAAGGTACGGTGCATGTCCCGGACAATGCTCTGCCTGGAACATATTTGGCTTCTTGCGTGATTTCAAAGGATGCCGATGAAGTGGCGGACAGGACATATCATCGCGGTTCGTTCAAGGTGGAGTCTTTCCAGCAGCCCAAGTTCGGGATTAAGGTCGATGAAAACTTTGAGACAAAGACTGTAGGACAGCCTGTCAGAATAACGGGAAAGGCGGTATCGCTGACAGATGTTCCCATATCGGGTGCCGTGTGCCGGTGGAAGGCCGAAATTGACAGCTATAATCTGTACCGTCTGCTTGACTTTGATGACACAGGCTGTTACTGCGTGGACAGCGGAGAAGGGAAGACCGGTGCGGACGGCTCTTTCAGTCTTACGTTTACGGTTCCATCTGACATCCTGATGTCTGAAGACGTATGGGTGAACGTAACCGTATCTGTAACTGACGTTAACGGTGAGACACATGACGCATTGTCTCAGATCCGTTTTGCCGGAAAGCCGTCTCTGTACTTTGAGAACGATGGAGCGGTTTTCCATATCTTCAACGACGGTCAGGCGGGTGATGTCAAAGTGAAGATATGGCGTGTACAGTGGCCACAGAAGCCATTGTTCCCGCTTCCGTTTGAAACGGCTAACCTGGATTCCATATCAAAGGATGAGCTGATGAAGTATGCGGACGGTCTGTCTTTCCAGACACGTTTCCCGCAGTATGAGTTTGACCTTAAGAAACAGATGGTGCCTGTCGGACTGGCATATGATGGAACGCTGCATTCCGATGGCGGCAAACCGATGATACTTGAACTGCCTGCGTGCGAATCGGGCTATTACAGGGTGGAACTGAGTGCAGACGGATATGATGATGTCTGCCGCGATGTTCTCATAGTCCGGCCAGATGACCGCAGTTTTGTTCCTGACGGAAAGGATGACTTCCTGTGGGGCCGGGTGCCCGGCTGTACCGGATATGAGGCGGCGCAGGTCAGTCTTGGTGAAACGGCACAAATCAGTCTTTCATGTGTGCAGGCAGGTGCCGTTGTACATTATTTCGTTGAGAACAGGTTCGGAATATGTTCTCACGGAATGCTTGAAACGGACGGATCACAGCAACTGCTTGAGATTCCGGTGACCGATGAATTGAAGGGGGCTTTCACGGTACACATGGGCGTCATGTATGAAGGCCGGTCATACAACCGTTCATTCCGTTTTGAAGCTGTTGACAATTCCAGGAAACTGAAGGTTGAACTCAGTACGGTCCGTCACATAATGGAGCCCGATTCACCCGAGGAGTGGACCGTGACGGTGACTGACAATGACGGAAATCCGGTAAGTGCCGCACTCATGCTTGACATGTATGACAGTGCTCTGGACAATTACGGCATTAACGGTTTTGACTTGAACCCATGGAATGACAGGTATATAGGTGAAAAGGACATAGCACAGTCACAGATCCGTTATCCGGACCTGTATGCTCCGTATGACCATGTGTTCGGAATGCGTGAGTACAAGGGCAAGCGCGCCATGACCGGCCGCCTGAAAAACCCGTTTGAGTATCAGATGCCGGCGCGCAAGACCAAAGCGGCGGTACCGAACCTGATTATGGCGGAGTCTGATGAGCTTGCTGTTGCGGATTACGATATGGATCTTCAGGGACGCGTAGGCGGATTTGGATTGAATGGACAGGAAATCAAATCCGATGAGATACCGTACAACCTCAGGACTGACATGAATCCGACAGGTCTGTTCGTGGCGGGGCTAATGACTGATTCCACCGGTCAGGCCAAGGTGACCTTCAAGGCACCGCAGCTGCTGACACGCTGGATTCTGAAGGGCATTGCATATACCGACAGCCTTAAGGTGGGCAGCATAAGGGACACTCTGACAACCCGCAAGGAACTTATGGTGGAGCCTTTGGCACCGCGGTTCCTGCGTCAGGGTGACGTGCTGGACTTTACGCAGAAGGTCAGCAACCTGACAGACAAGGATGTCAGTGCCAGTGTATCTCTTGTTCTGAAGGATGCAATATCGGACAAGACACTCAAAATTGTTGAAGGTGCGCAGAAGAAGGACGTGACGGTTCCGGCCGGCGGGAGTGCCCGGGTGAGTTTCCGCATACGCGTTCCCAGAGATTTGAACGCCCTGACATACACGACTGTGGCAAAGACGCAGACGCACACTGATGCCATCCAGCAGACTCTGCCGGTGCTTGGCACGCGCATGCAGGTGGTGCAGTCCCTGTCACTGTTCAACAACGGCAATGAAACGCGCCGGTTCGACTTCAAGGAACTGGCAGCGGGGAAATCGGACACCATGGGTGACGAGCAGCTGACGCTTGAGTACAGCGCAAGCCCCATCTGGTACGCTGTGCAGGCTCTGCCTTCTATGGTCAGGACAAATGACATAAGCAACATCGGACTGGTTTACAGTCTTATGGGCGGTGCCATGACTCAGGAAATTGTGAGCCGCAATCCGGCTATACATGACATGCTTGACGAATGGAAGGACATTGAGCCCGATGAATGGCAGAAACGCGTGGAACTGAACGCATTCCTGACCGGGACGCTGGCCGATGAGACTCCGTGGGTGCTTTACCGCAGGGATGACAGGCTGAGAAGGCTGGCTGAGACTCTGGATTCGGCAAATGTGGATTACCTGACGCAGTCCGCCCTTTCAAAGCTGAAGGATGCACAGCTGTCTGACGGCAGCTGGCCGTGGATAAGCGGCGGGCCGTCAAGCCTGTATGTGACTGACCTTATACTGCAGTGCCTTGGGCTGCTTAAGGAGAATGCGGGCTTTGAGCCGGGAAATTTCAACAGGGCGGTCCAGTATCTGGATGCCGAATTCTACAAGCGCTATGACGTCAGGGACAGACCTGAGACGCTTGGCTACAGTGAACTGAACTATCTGATGACGCGTTCCTATTTCCAGTCCACGCCGTTCAAGGATGACACCCGCGCCAGCTACAATTATTTTCTGAAGCTGGCCATGCAGCAGGATACACATGAACTGGGTCTGTATTTCCGTGCCCAGCTGGCGCTGCTGTACGCCCGCCTGGGTAAGAATGATCAGGCCGGGCATGTTGTGGAAACGCTGCTTGAGCGTTCGCTCTATGATGACGAGATGGGCCGCTGGTGGCGCGACAACACGGGCGGCTACCTGTGGCATGAGGCACCCGTTGAGACTCAGTCGCTCATAATACGCGCCCTGCTTGCTGTGGGCAAGTCCGATGAGGCCGATGAGGCTGCCCGCTGGCTTCTGAAGCAGAAGCAGACCACTGACTGGGGCAGCAGTCCTGCAACGGCCGCCGCAGTGGTTGCGCTCATGGCTGCCGGCGGCAACAGGTTGCTTGAACAGACTCCGGACATCAGCATAACTGTGGGCAGCAACAGCGTGGTGGCATCGGACTCAAAGGCCACCGGCGGATATGTCATTGAGACCTGGAAGCCTGTGACAAAGGATATGGCCAGGGTGACGGTGGACAGCAGGTCCGATGGCATAAGCTGGGGCGCCGTGTACCGCAGTTTCACTGAGGAGATGGACAAGGTGGAGCCAAGCCGGACGGGCATGACGCTGAAGCGCACCATGTGGATTGCTAAGCCTGATGGGGACGAACTGGTGCAGAAGCGTACCATGCTGCGCGCCGGCGACCGTGTGAAGGTCCGCTTTGAGCTGACCACGGACCGCGCTATGGAATTCCTGCAGCTCATTGACATGCGTCCGGCCACGTTCGAACCCGTAAGCACACGTGCCGGCTACCTTTACAACTGGGCCGATGACATTGCCTACTATGTGGCTCCGGGAGGTACCCGTAACGTGTTCTACATTGACCGCCTTGGCAAGGGCGGCTACATTATAGAATATGAGGTGACGGTTCAGAAGCCCGGCCAGTTCATGGCCGCACCCGCCGTCATGCAGTGCCTGTACGCCCCGCAGTTCCGCGCCACCACGGAGAGCAGCACCATCACCGTACAATGAGCAATGCGCAATGGGGACAGTCCCTGCGCAACAGGGACTGTCCCCGTTGCGCAAGGACCGTCCCCGTTGTGCAACGTTTTTGCAACGGTTTTTGCTTGCTGCAAGGGGGTGTGTGCGGGTATATTTGCAGCAAAAACAAAAAGAAATATGAGATACCTGTCGAAGATTTCAATGCTGGTTGCAGTCCTGATGCTGGTAACTAATACGGTCAGTGCGGACAAGTACACGGATGCGTGGAAAAAGGTCGATGAACTGGTGAAAAAGGACCTGCCGCAGAGTGCGGCCGGTGAGATCGGACTCATTCGGGACATGGCTTTGGAAGAGGGCAATTCCCGGCAGCTGTTAATGTGTGCGGTCAGGCTGAGCAAGGTCGAAACGGCCTATGATGAAGGGAGCCTGGAGAAGGCGGCCTGCAGGTTCAATGCACTGCTTCCTGAGCTGAAGGAGAAGGAGTATCAGGCAATATGTCATGCCTTCCTGGCAAAGGGCTATCTGCGTTTTCTGAACGGTAATGATCCTGACAGGCCTGCAAAGGAGACGTGTGACACCGTATTGTATCACCTGGGCCGGTCAGTGGAACTGGCGGGCGGTGCATCATCGGACTTGTATGAGGAATTCTACCAGGGCAGCAGCAGTGACGGACTCAAGCTTAGGCCGACGCTGGCGGACATGCTCATGGAGGATGCCATAATGTTTGTGACCGGGCCTGCACTGCCGCTTGGCAAGCAGGCGTTTCTGCAGGACGTGCGGCTGTACGGTACGGCATCGGACTTTCAGGCGGCGACCGCAGGACTTGACGGCCGGGACCCGGATTTCTGGGCGCTTTACGTGCTGAGGCTGCTGACCGCCGCCAACAGTGACTCCAAGGCCCTGATAAGGTGCAGCATTGACTTGAAGCGCATGGAGATTCTGCGTGAATATCTTGACGCCGACGGCGGCTGGAACAAGGCCGATGACGCATGGGTGCAGGGCTGTGTGGCAAAGGGAAAGTCATACAGCAGGGCTGACGGGTACAGCACCATGTTCAATTTCATGGCATCAGAGCGTATCCTGAACAATAAGTCGGTATTCTCATGGGAACAGAGAAAGGATTATCTGGCCCTGGCGCATTCCCTGTGCGTGAGCGCAGAGAAGCAGTGGCCCAAGAGCGAGGGCGCATGCCGATGCAAAGACATAAGGGAAAGCATTGAAAGGATGTCTGTGAGCCTGTCACAGTCACTGGACCTGAAGACCGGCCAGTCCAATGTGACGGGAGTGACGTACAGGAATGTAAGCACCATATTCATGAAGCTGGTTGAGGTGGAGGGGACTTTGGACAACCGCAGCCAGCATGACCAGCTTGAGGCACTGAACAAGGCAGACGTCATACATGAATGGACAGTCAGCGTTGCGGACCCCAAGGACTGGCTGGACCATTACGCCCTGCTGGACATTCCGCCTGTCAGGGAGGGCAGGTATTATCTGGTGGCTTCGACAGGAGCATATTTTACAGCCGATGACGTGGTTTCATACCAGTATATGGAATGTGCGTCCTTAGGCTTTGTGGGAACTTCAAATTACAATTCGGTGCAGGGCACGGCGGTCAGTGTCATTACCGGAAAGCCTGTGCCCGACTGCGGTTACGTTCTATGGTACCTTTCCTGGGACGGCAGCAGGAGCAGGGTGGCAAGACGCGGCAAGGCTGACAGCGATGGCTTCATTTCAATTGACAATCTGGAGGACAACAGATTTTCTCTGGAACTGGAGTCCGGTTCAATGAGAGGCCATTACGAATTCTCCGCCTACTATTATTGGAATGACCGACCAAGGGTAGTCGGCAATTTCTATACCGACAGGAACGTGTACATGCCCGGTGATTCGGTCTTCTTCACCTTTGTGGGGTACACATCGGACCGGTATGAGAACGGACATGCGGTCAGTGATGCACGTACCACTGTTTCCATTACTGACAGCAACGGCAAGGAGATTGAGAAGTTCACGCTTGTGACAGACAGCATGGGCATTGTCCGCGGCAGTCTGCGCATTCCTGAAAAGGCTTTGCCCGGACGGTACAGCGCAGACTGTGTCACCAACTGGAATGGGCTGAATGACTCCCACTGGGGTTCGTTCACGGTCGAATCGTTCAAGCAGCCCAAGTTCGAGATAAAGATTGATGAGATAGGGCAGAAGTTCGAATTCGGTACCCCGATAACCGTCACCGGAAGGGCCGTAACCTACACAGGCGTTCCCGTGACTGATGCCGATGTCAGCTGGAAGGTGGACGCGGGCGGCTCTTTCCACCGCCTGAGCGTGCTTGACAAAGGGCGGCTGTGTATGGGTAGCGGTGAGACAAAGACCGGGCAGGACGGCACGTTCAGCTTTACATACACGGTTACCCGTGACATGCTGATGTCTGAAAATTTCACAGAGAACATTTCCGTGACGGTGACTGACCTGAACGGCGAGAGCCATGAAGCCGGCAAACGCATCCGTCACGGCAAAAGGTCCGGAATGATATATGTTGAACGCATGTCTTCAACTGACACCGAAAGCGCGTTCCGCGTGTCCTTGAGGGATGCCGACGCATTCCTGTCAGGAGATGTCAGGATTAAGGTCAGCCGTGTGGAGTGGGCCGATGAGCCGCTGCTGCCGCTGCCGTTTACCGTGCCATCGGACTCCGTCCTGAAGGATGAGATGATGAGGTATGCTGACGAACACCATTTTGCCCGTCGATTCCCGCAGTATGAGTTCAATCCGTACACAAGGAAGCAGCCGGTGCGGGTGCTGTCTGACATGACGGTCAATGCACATGGTGACTGTGACCTGACGCTTCCCATAACGGAATCGGGCTATTACAGGATTGAGGCCGTCGCTGACGGGTATGAAGGCTTTTGCAGTGACTTTCTGATTGTTCTGCCATCGGACCGCAGCTATGTACCTGACGGGCTATGGGGCAGGACTGAGCAGGGGTCCGATGATGAGACTGACGTGGAGCTTGGCGATACGGCAAGAATCCGGCTGTCCGGCGGGAAACCGGGCACGGTCATGTACTGGTTCGTGGAGAGCAGGCTGGGACTGTGCATGCATGGGAAACTGGAGATGACGGACAATCAGCAGCTGCTTGAGATTCCAGTGACCGGTGCCCTGAAGGGCCGCTTCTCTGTCCACGTGGGCATGATGCATGACGGCATGGCAGAGAGCAGGTCATTCATGTTCCGGACCGTTGACCCCACAAAGCGGCTCATTGTCAGACTGGACGGCGTGAGTCATGTCATGGAGCCCGACAGCGAAGAGGAGTGGACCGTGATGGTGACAGACTGTGACGGCAGTCCGGTGCGGGCGGCTCTGGTGCTGGACCTGTATGACAGCGCGCTTGACAAGTACGGACGCAACTGGAAGAACCCGGATCCGTGGAACAGCCTGTCCATGGGTACAAAGGAAGTAGCCCGGCTGCAGCAGCACTGGAGCACACAGTACACGCCTTACGGATACTACAATCCAGGGCGCAAGACCTATGGGAAAAATCCGCTGCCAGGGGAACTGCAGGATCCGTTCATATATTATCCCATGTATAAAGTGCGCAGCTACAGTCATACCATTGACATGAATGAATTTGAAGGGCTAGGCATCACGACTGTCGATGAGGCCATGCAGGGACGCATTGCCGGGCTTGACATAGTGTTCAATTCCGGTGACTACGGTTCACGTTCCACCATGCACCTGAGGGGCGTGAGCACTGCGTCGCAGACCGGCAGGGTGGCTTACGGCGTTCAGAAGACGGCCGCTCTTCCAATCCCGCTGCGGGAGTCCGATGCCCTTCCTGCTTCACAGCGTGACGAAGAGCCGCTTGACGAGGCACTGCCGCCGCTGCGTACCGACATGAATCCGACAGCCCTGTTCGTGGGCGGCATCATGACCGATGAGAACGGCCGGGCAACGGTCAGGTTCAAGGCGCCGCAGTTGCTTACCCGCTGGAATCTGCAGGGCTTTGCCTATTCGGAACCCATGCAGACATGCATTGTCCAAGATACCATGGTGACCCGCAAGACCATAATGGTCGAACCGTCCGCTCCGCGGTTCCTGCGTCAGGGCGATGTGCTTGACTTCACGCAGAAGGTCAGCAACCTTTCTGACAGCGAAATCATGGCAAGCGTCTCACTGACCCTGACCGACGGCATTTCAGGCCGGAAGTTGAAGATCATTGAAGGTGCTCAGAAAAAGGATGTGACAATTCCGGCGGGCGGAAGTGTCCGGGTCAGTTTCCACATCAGCGTGCCAAAGGACATCAACGCTCTGACATACACGACCGTTGCCAGGACATCGGACCACAGTGACGCCATTCAGCAGACCTTGCCGGTGCTGACCACACGCATGAAGGTGGTGCAGTCGCTGTCTCTGTTCAACAACGGCCGTGAGAAGCGTGAATTCAACTTCAGGGAACTGAAAAAACGCACTGACACAATGAGTGACGAGCAGCTGATTCTTGAGTACAGCGCAAGTCCCATATGGTATGCCGTGCAGTCACTTCCCGCTATGGTCAATGACCTGGACATCAGCACCATAGGACTTCTGCACAAGGTTATGGGAACGGCCATTACAATGGACATTGTCAGGCGCAACCCGGCCGTTTCCCGCATGCTTGAGGAGTGGAGACAGCTGGAGCCCGAAGAGTGGGAGAAACGCATGGAACTGAACCGTTCCCTTACTGAGACATTGTCCGAAGAGACCCCGTGGCTGCTGGACGGCGGTACGGCGCGCCTCAGGAATCTGGCACGCGTGCTTGACCCCGTTTCTGTTGAAAATGAGCTGAAAATGGCCGAGGATCTGCTTATTGGCGCCCAGTTGTCTGACGGCGGATTCCCGTGGATTGTCGGATTCCCGTACTCAAGCGTTTATGTGACTGAAGAGATTGTGCACGCCATGGGCCAGCTCATGGAGAACGGCGCCATTGACAGGCCCGGTCTGAAGAGGGCAATGGAGAGGGCCGTGCAGTATCTGGATGCCGAATACTATAAGAATTATTACGAAAAGGAGAAGCCGGAGAAGCTGAGCATGGATGTTCTGGACTACCTGCTTGTCCGTTCGTACTTCAGTAATGTGTCTTTCAACGGCAGCACCCGTGACAGTTACGGCTGGTTCATGAAGTTGGCCGGGAAGCAGGACACACACAACGTGGGCCTGTACTACCGCACGGAACTGGCGCTGCTCTTTGCCCGTGACGGTCAGCGTGCAGAAGCGGAGCGCATAGCCGCTACCCTGCTGGACCGGTCGCTCTATGATGACGAAATGGGCCGCTATTGGCGCGACAACGTGGGCGGCTACCTGTGGTATGAGTATCCCATTGAAACACAATCCCTTATAATACGCACCTTGCTGTCTGTAGGCAAGTCCGATGAGGCCGCAGAGTGCGCCCGCTGGCTGCTGAAACAGAAGCAGACCACGGACTGGGGCACCGGCCCTGCAACGGCTTCGGCAGTGGTGGCGCTCATGGCTGCCGGCGGCAACAGGCTGCTTGAACAGACGCCGGACATCACCATCAGGGTTGGAAGGAACAGCGTGAAGGCATCGGACTCCAAGGCCACGGCAGGCTATACCACCCGTACATGGACGCCGGTGACCGATGACATGGCAAAGGTTGTGGTTGAAAGCAAGTCCGATGGCATAAGCTGGGGCGCCGTTTACCGCAGCTTTACTGAAGAGATGACCAATGTGGAGCACAGCGGGACCGGCATGACGCTGCAGCGCAGCATGTGGCTGGTCAGGGCCGACAGCCTGGAGCAGGTCCGCGAGAATACCGTCCTGCATGTGGGCGACCGCGTGAAGATACGCTTCAGACTGACCACTGACCGCACCCTGGAGTACCTGCAGATTGGCGACATGCGCCCCGCCACGTTCGAACCCGTCAGCACCCGCGCCGGGTACCATTACAACTGGGGCGATGACATTGCGTACTATACCGCTCCCGGAAATACCCGTAATGTTTTCTACATTGACCGCCTGAACAAGGGCAGCTACATGATTGAGTATGACGTGTACGTGGAGAAGCCCGGCCGGTTCCTGGCAGCCCCCGCCGTCATGCAGTGCCTGTACGCCCCCCAGTTCCGCGCCACCACGGAGAGCAGCACCGTCACGGTCGGACAGTGAGCGCTGCGCAACGGGGACAGTCCCTGCGCAACAGGGACTGTCCCCGTTGTGCAAGGACCGTCCCTGTTGTGCATTGGAAAAATTCGTCTGAAATATTATTCAACTATTTGGAATAGTTGTATATTTGTCGCAGTTACAGTCATTTGACAAATGTAAGTGCGAATTCAGATGAAGAGATTAAGTAAGAAGGAAGAGGAGATAATGGAGCTGTTCTGGCAGAACGGGGCCATAACAGTAAGTGAAATACGCAAGCAGTATCCATATCCGCGTCCTCACATGAACACCATTTCCACCCAGGTCCGTCTGCTGGAATCCAATGGCTTTCTTGCCCATGAGAAAGAGGGGAAGGGTTACCGTTATCATGCCATCATAAGCCGTGACGAGTACAGCAACTCATCAATAGGCAGCATCATATCCCACTACTATGAGAACTCATATATGGATGCGGTATCGGCACTGGTCAACGATGACAAGATTACAGTTGAAGAACTGGAGGACCTGGTAAGACGCTTAAAACAGAAAAAATGATTCTCATGGCTGCATTTCTATTATATCAGCTGAAGGTGTCTGTTCTTCTGGCTGTATTCTTCTTGGGTTACAGACTGCTGCTGGGACGCGAATCTTTTCACCGTTTCAATAGGATGGTATTGATATCCATAGCATTGCTGTCTTTTGCGCTGCCATTTTTCCATATTACAAGATACGTGGACAAACCGTTACCTGCCGCTCAGGTTGAAGTGTCATTACAGACCGATGGGAATGAATGGGCTGATCAGGCTCTATCGGATGAAACTTCATATCTGGAGGAATCATTTTCTGAAAATCATCCAGCCGTTGCAGTCCGAGTGCAGACAGACAAGCGTGACATTGCTGATATGCTGGTGCTGATTCTGTTCGTGCTTTACTGGATGGGATTCCTGTATGTGACCGTCAGAAAGGTCATATCGGTTATGTCAATGGCCCGCATCATCAGAACCGGCCGGTATGCCAACCGGCTTGACGGTTGTGATGTGATAGAATCGGACCGGATTTCACAACCTCTGAACTGGATGCGGTTTATAGTCATGCCGCACAATTGGCTGGAGCATGAGAATGCCATGGTGTGGAAGCATGAGAACCTGCATGCCAGCCGCTGGCATTCGCTTGATCTGCTTATGGCAGACATCATGACCGCGTTCCAGTGGTTCAATCCCGTTGTGGTTCTGCTGCACAAGGAGTTCGAACTGATTCACGAATATGAGGCGGACCAGGCTGTGATTGAGAGCGGGGCCGATGACACACAGTACAAGCTGATGCTGGTGGAAGCTGTAGCATCGAGCCGCGGCATGGTAATGACAAACTGGCTCAAACAGTCAAATCTAAAAAAAAGGATAGATATGATGGAAAGGAAACCGTCAGACGGATGGAACCGTATAAAAGCCTTGTACATTCCGGCAATCATGTGTCTGTTCCTGTTTGCCAATGCGACAAAGGTTTACGGCAGGAGAAACAGTCCAGTTCCAGGACAGTTTGAGAGGCATGTGGTATGGGTGTTCGATAACGGCAGTGCCAAGGTCGGGCTGGACAATGCCGAACCGGCAGATATGAAGCTGGACGATGTGCCTGGCTATCTGAAGAAACATAAAAAGACAGGTCGGATAACCAGAATAACCCTGCGTTATATGTATGACATTGCCGGACTTGCCGATGCCCAGCCTCTTGCCGAAAAGGTGAGCAGTCTGGGTATAAGAGTATCCGTTGCCAACAACGACGGGATGCTGGACCGGATTTACATGCCCGAGTACCGCTGTGCGCGAATCTATGATGAAGGTGACGAACAGTACCGCTTTGAACTGAACTGCCATTCATCGGATGAAAACCGTAGAATCAGAGAATCCGTGCCATATCAGTTCAGGGATGAAAACGGGAATGTCATTGGGAGTTCCGGATACGCTGACGGCAGATACGAATCCCCCATCAGTGACCTGTCAATAACCGGTGACATCGGACTTATGAAGAAATGGATAGGCATGTTTGACGGCCACGGGGTTGGCATCTATCCGGTCGATATGCCATATTCCGATGCGGAGCAGATGGCTCAGGCGGCATGGAAGCGCGGAATAGGTCAGGTCTCGCTTGTATCGGGATATTCAGGCAATGAAAATGGCAGCATGCTGTTTCCCACCAGTAGAATTGTTCTTATACCTCAAGGCAGCGAATGGTCCCGGGACTACCCTGAAGACAAGGCGCTGGATGTGTTGCACAAGAGGGAAACGGCTGTAGGTTGGGGATATCTGAAAAAAGGAACTGTGATATCCCAACCCAAAACGGTTTACAATTCCAACACCCAGGATTTCGGCTCCATCAGAATAGTCAGGAATTCCGATGAACTGATTGTGGTTTATGATGCGCATCAGGGGGCGGATTTGTGGATAACAGGATTTGACTCGATGGAACTGGTTGCCGGTGAGAGAAGATACCGCCAGACCGGATATGAAGGCCTTGCCGGCTTTGAAAAGGCATGGTTCTGGAGTCCTGATTACGGCCAATATCTGCAGAGCATGCACTTTGAGCCTGTTCCCGATGACGTGAAGGTTGTGGATCTCTATGACAGGAATCTGAACGCCACGGTGATAAAAGGCATGCAGGTTTCCGATGACCTTTCTTATTTCGACAATATAAGGACTGTAAGGGTGTTGAGTGGTGCACGTCTCAAGACAACGCATGTGAATGAAAGCCAGAAGGATGAAGTGATGATAGAAAGAATTGACCTGACAGACAGCGAGACCACTGTGTATCTGACCATGAGAATACGTGAACCGCGTTCATTCATGGGACATGTGGGCGGCGACTTTGTGCTCACGCTTCATGACGGCACAGAGGTAAGACCGGTCCGTATTGACGGCGTTCCCGTAGGCCGGGATTTTGACCGTAACGGCGATCACATTGACACTCCTTTCCAGATCATATTTCCTCCTTTGCCCAAGAATACGTTCAATTATGATGGCGCCACTCTTTCAGGAACGGTCTGCCATGAACCTCTCAAGTTCAGCAATCTGCAAAACCTTGAAATTGCGAACTTGAGGGCCACACTACCGGATATCATGGAGCGTGACAATGATTTCTTCATAAACTATTTCTCCAATTACCGGAATCTCAAGGCTCTGTTGTCAAATATCAATGACAGCAACCTGTTCGGCGGGGATTCGCCATTAAGTCTGACAGCGGAACAGAGAAAGGCCGTTCTGGACAAACTTGCAATCAGCGAGGGGGATATAGACAGGCTGGCATCGGCCCGATGCTACATTACTATCCGTAACAGACGGTACATATACATTGCGGATGATGAACATGGCAGAATTGACATGAGTCTCCCTCTTGGGAGTATAGGAGGCGTTCCTGCACCAACTGACCCATACGAATATCTCAGGAGCAATCCCAACATCACGGTTGATGATGAAGGCAACTGGTTTGCATACGGCAGGAAAGCCGAGATTATTGAGATTGAACTGCCAGCAAGTGGAAATACGGGTACTTCTTCAGGACAGCGTACCATGGGTGGAGCCATCGGACTGATGGGTGGAACTGCCGGTCTGCCTTTGGGCGGTCCAAGCGGGCAGCCTGCTAGGTAACTGTCTGCTGTTTTGTGTACTCAGTCAAAAACAGATTGAAAACAATGGAAATGACATTTGGTAAAATTGTTGTACGAATTGCAATGGCAATCAGTTGCTTTTCTGCAGTCGCCTGCTCATCGGTCCCCTATAGAACTGCCATTTATGATAAGATCGGTTTCTTTACACCGGAAAACAAGCCAGAGCATTATCAGGCGCAAGATCCCCAACACCATTTTTCATTCGTTTCAGTGAATGACCGGGACGATGGTGGAAGTGGAGAATCTTGGGCTAACCTGCGAACCGAACTGAAAATAAGGGAGATGGGAGCACGCACCAATTATAACGGAGTGATTTTGGGACCATTGGTCCACCAGACTGTGATGGTGGGTTATGAGAACGTCACTTATTATTATCGGTATTTTCTATTAATAAACTATGATCAGGAAAAGTACCAGGCTCCACTGACCGAATATCAGAAATCACGTTTGATAAAGAAATAATAGGGGGGTGCGCAACAGGGACTGTCCCCGTTGTGCAGGGACTGTCCCCGTTGTGCAAGGACCGTCCCTGTTGTGCAAAAAAATGGCGGCAGGACCGGCGGTTTGCGGTCTTTTTAGTACCTTCGCAAAATAATATGTACGTACGCGTATGGTACTGAACTGGATTTGGATTTCGTTCTTTCTGATTGCCTTTGCGGTGGCTGTGGTACGGCTGTGCATGGGTGACGCCAGTGTGTTCACGGAAATCATGGACTCGACATTCTCAAGCGCCAAGACGGGCTTTGAGATTTCCATTGGGCTGACGGGTGTGCTTTCGCTATGGCTGGGTATCATGAAGATAGGAGAGAAGGGCGGAATAGTGGACCGCTTTGCGCGTCTGCTCAGTCCGGTGTTCTGCCGGCTGTTTCCGGACCTGCCAAAGAACGACCCGGCGTACGGCCACATTTTCATGAACATTGCCGCCAACATGCTGGGGCTGGACAACGCCGCCACACCAATGGGACTCAAGGCAATGGAGCGCATGCAGGAACTTAACAGGGACAAGGACACCGCCTCCAATCCCATGATCATGTTCCTGGTTCTGAACACATCGGGCCTGACACTGATTCCGGTCAGCGTTATGGTGTACCGTGCACAGTTGGGCGCCGCGCAGCCGGCAGACGTGTTCGTGCCCATTCTTCTGGCCACGTTCTTTTCCACCATGGTGGGCCTTCTTGCCACATGCTGGATTCAGAAAATCAAGTTCGATAAGGTGCTGGCACTGTTCCTGGGCGGCATAAGCCTGCTTGTAGGCCTTATCATCTGGGGCTTCATGAGCCTGCCGGCAGTGAAGATAGGTGATGTTTCGACATCGGCCGCAAACATCATACTCATGCTTGTCATCATCGGATTCATAATATCGGGCATACGGGCAAAGATCAACGTGTATGACGCGTTTGTGGAGGGCGCAAAGGAAGGCTTCACCACGGCGGTAAAGATCATTCCGTTCCTGATTGCAATTCTGGTGGGCATTGGCGTGTTCCGTGCGTCAGGTGCCATGGATGCCGTGGTCAGCGGGGTGGGCTGGTGCGTTGAGAGGTGCGGACTGGACAGCCAGTTTGTGGGCGCTCTGCCTACCGCCCTGATGAAACCGCTGTCCGGCGGCGGGGCGCGCGGTCTGATGATTGACGCCATGACCACATACGGGGCCGATTCGTTCACGGGACGCATGGCCTGCCTGTTCCAGGGCTCGACGGACACGACATTCTATATCCTGGCCGTATATTTTGGCAGTGTAAGCATCAAAAATACAAGATATGCCGTGGGCTGCGGACTGCTGGCTGACCTGGCCGGAATTCTGGCGGCAATATTCATGTGCTACATTTTCTTTGCGTAGGTATGATTTCATTTCTGACTGAAAATACAAGTATGCCAAGACTTGACCGTAAGGCGGTGAAGGCATGGATTGCAGCGGTGGCCGCAAGTTATGGAGGCCGCAGGACAGGCAATCTGAACTATATATTCTGCAACGACGACCGTATTCTGGAGGTCAACAACCAGTTCCTGGGGCATGACTACTATACGGACATAATCACGTTCGACTACAGCGGACCGGACATTGTGAGCGGTGACATGTACATAAGTCTTGACACCGTGAAGACCAATGCGGTGAAGTTCAAGTCCGATTATGAACGTGAGCTGATGAGAGTGATGATTCACGGGGTGCTGCACCTGTGCGGCATCAATGACAAGGGACCGGGCGAGAGGGCTGTCATGGAGGCTGCCGAGAACCGGGCACTTGATATGTGGTACGACAAAAAGTTCTGAAAGATGAGAAAACCATTGATATTTCTGGCATTTGCGCTCATGACCCTGAGTGCCGGTGCGCAGGGCCGTTATACGCGCACGGACCTGCAGGGGCTGGACGAATGCCGCACGCTGTTCTCGCAGGGTGACTATGCAGCTGCCGGAACGCTGCTGGAGGGCTGGCTCAAGAGCCACAACGTCACTGAAGAGACCGAATACATGACCACTGTGATTGCGGCTGAATGTGACATGAACACGGCAATGCCCGCAATAAGGCATTTCATTCAGACCTATCCCATGTCAAAGTACATGAACCGGATCAGGGCACTGGAGGGATCGGCCTATTTTGCGCAGAAGGACTATGAAAGTGCCATAGAGTCATTTGAAGAGTCTGATCCGGCACAACTGTCGGACCGTGACTGTGAGCGTCTGGTGCGTCACAACGCAATATCGCTTGTCCGCAGCGGCCGCACTGACGAGGCCTTCCTGCAACTGAGCATTCTGGACCGTCTTGTCGATGAGCCCGATGCCGATGCCGACCTTGTGTTCTATCATGCTTACGTGGATTACATGAACGGCAACACGGATAAGGCTGTAGCCGGCTTTGAGAACTCAATGGGCACCCGTCATGAGGACGAGGCCCGTCTGTATCTGGCCGAAATTGACCTGAACGGTGGTGGAGACCACAGCAGGGCCTATGAGACGGCAAACAGCCTGATAATGGAGTCCGATGATCCCGAACTGCAGCATGAGGCCGAGCGTGTTCTTGGCGAGTATTTCTACAGGAATGGTGACTATAGGCAGGCAGCGGACCTGCTGACCAGCTATCTGGCATCGGACTCAAGCGCTGACATGCGTTATGATCAGTATCTGCTTGGCATGTCGCATTATAGGGGCGGAGATATGGACATGGCAATTGAAAACCTGTCAAAGGTGGTCGAAGAAGATGACGACATTGCCCAGAACGCGTCACTGCATGCCGGACTGGCGTATCTCAAAAAGGGTGACAGGAACATGGCCCGCATATCTTTTGAGCGCGCCCAGAACATACCCGGCCAGCCCGATGTAAGGGAGCAGGCCATGTACAATTATGCAATGGTGCTCCAGGAGACGGCATTCACGCCTTTTGACCAGTCTGTGACTACGTTTGAGCGTTTCCTGAACGAATTTCCGGACTCCAGGTATGCGGACAGGATAAGTGAATATCTCATTGACGCATACATGAGCACGACCAGCTATGACGCTGCTCTGGCATCGATAGACAAGATAAGGAATCCCAGTGACAAGGTCATGGCAAGCAAGGTCCAGCTGCTTTACAGAAAGGCTATGGACCAGTTTGCATCGGGCCGGTATGATGATGTCCCGCATTTGCTGACCGGTGTCATCGACCTGTCCAGATATGATGCCGCCACGGCTCTTGAAGCCACATTCTGGCGTGGCGAGACCTACTACAGGCAGGGTGAGGACAGCAGGGCGGCAATGGATTTCCGCCGCTATCTGTCAAAGTCGGACAATGACAGGACAAGGCTTGCCGCTCTGGCAAATTACGGTTTGGGTTACATTGAGTACAACAGCAGTTCATACAGCCAGTCATTGAAGTACATGCGTGAGGTCATTGACAATGCCGGGAAGACCGGAATACAGTCTGACATTGTGGCCGACGCATGCCTGCGTGCCGGTGACTGCCTGTTCTACACCCGCCAGTACAATCCGGCCAAGGACTATTACGGCAGGGCCATGGACCTGAATAAGGCCACCGGTGACTATGTCCTGTACCAGACTGCCATAGTCAACGGACTGCAGCGCAAATATGAGGACAAGATAAGCAACCTGAAGAATCTTGTCAGCGACTATCCGTCATCGGCCTTTGTTGCGGCGGCACTGTATGAGCAGGGGCGTGCCTATCAGCAGATTGACAGGCAGAATGACGCCATAAGCGTGTTCCAGAGAATAAGGACAGAATTTCCGCAGAGCGAACTTGCACGCAAGGCCGCGGCTGAAACGGCACTCATCTATTATCAGACTGACAGATATGATGACGCCATTGTGGCATATAAGGATGTCGTAAGGCAGTATCCCGGCAGTGATGAGGCTCAGACCGCGCTTGAAGACCTTAAGTCAATATATGTTGAGAAGGGTGACGTGAATTCATACATTGACTTTACACAGACTGTAAGCGGTGCTGCGCCAATTGCAGTGTCTGAACGTGATTCCATGACTTACGCCGCCGCAGAAGGTCTGTTCAGCCGTGGTGACAGGGAAACGGCACTGAAACATTTTGAAGACTATCTGAAACAGTTCCCCAACGGTGCCTTTGCAGTCAACGCGTGGTATTACCAGGGACTGCTGCTTGAGGAGCAGAATAACTACGACTATGCGTTTGAATGTTTCATGCACGTTGCGGATTATGAGAACAGCCGTTTCAGTGAGACGGCCATTGACCATGCCGCTTCAATGGCTTGGGAACTTGGAGACTATGAGACGGCAATGGATACATACATACGCCTGTCCGGCAAGACCACTGACATTGAACGCCAGCGCCGCAGCCTGTACCGCATTGTAAGCAGCGCCGCAATGATAAGTGAGTCCGATGTGGTGCTGCAGTATGCTGACAGGGCATTGAATGCCGGCCTGAAACAGGAACAGCAGACGGAAGTCAGTTTCTGCAAGGCTGAAGCCCTTCTTGAAACCGGCAGCGGAGAACAGGCCCGTCCCGTTCTTGAGGAACTGGCCTCAGACACACGTTCACAGTACGGTGCCCAGTCGGCCTATCTGCTTGGACAGTATCTGTTTGACAGCGGAAATGCTGCAGAGTCCGAGAAAGTCACCATGGCATTCATCCAGGAGGGTACACCGCACATGTACTGGCTGGCACGCAGCTTTATTCTGCTCAGTGACATATACAAGTCACAGGGTAAGGAAATAGAGGCCCGCCAGTATCTGCTGTCGCTGAAATCGAACTATACTGCCGATGATGACATTGCACAAATGATTGCAAAACGACTTGAATGAACACTGCTATGAAGAAATATACAGTTCTGGCCATTCTGGCCTCAATGTGCGGGGTTCCTGCCCTGGCGCAGAACGCCCTGCCTTCAAGAACACTGACCATTGAAGGTTCGTTCAACCCGCAGGCCACACAGGCCGGCAAGATCATGCCGGTACCTGACAAACCGCGTCTCAAACCACAGGATACAAAGGTCAGTTATCTGACCGATACCCCATCTGAAACGACACGTCTGCGCCAGCCCATGGCCGTGTTCTCAACCGTGTCCGATGATGTGGAGCCTGAGACATATCAGGGGGTAGTCCGTTTCGGATACGGCCTGAGAAACCTGCATGACGGGATTCTGGATTTTGGCTGGAGAATGTCTGACAGGGATTTCCTCAAGGTGGCGGGACAGATGGACGGCTGGTCATCAGAACCTGACGGCGACTGGCGCTCAAATATGTTCAATACCGGTCTCAAGGTGGACTACAAGCACAGATTTGACAGCTTTGAAGTGGGTGCTGATGCGGGTTACAGCCATACGTCCTTCAACTACAGGCCGGGTGAGATGATGGATTCGGCCATGATGGCGGCCAGCATGCTGACTCAGCGCATTAACCGTGCCGATGTCAGTCTGAATGCTGAAGGCCGGTCTGGCGATGTGTCATGGAATGCCAGTGTTACAGGATTGTGGCTGCTGCATGACCATCTGATTATGGATAATGTAGCCGGTGACGACAGGAAGGAGAGCCAGCTGCGTTCAGATTTCGCCCTGAGCATGCCCATGCTGGACGGAACAGCCGGAGTGGATGTGAGTTTCCGCCGTCTTTCCTATGACTGGAGTACGAAAAGCGGGAAGAAATACGTGAACAGTTCATCGCTTGCCGTATCTCCTTTCTGGAGCGGCAGCATAAGTGACATGGATCTGTATCTGGGCATGAATCTGAACCTGCATACAAGGATTGGTCACAGATTCCTGGCTTCACCTATGGCAAGGATGACATATCATCTGCGTGATGACTTCAGCGTGCTGGCCGGGCTGACCGGAGGCCTTATTGAAAATGACATCCGGGCTTTGGAAAGCATTTCACCATATTTTTCAAATGAGGAACAGATAAAAGACGGATATACGCTGGTCAACATGTCTGCAGGTGTGCAGTATGAACAGGGAGCATGGCTGACGCTTACCGGAAACATGGGATACAGGAGAACGCTTGATGAAGTGTTCCAGGTAGCAAAGAGCGGCAAGCTGGTGACATCGGCCCTCAAACAGCAGAATTCTAATGTGCTGTATGTGAAGATTAATGCTGACATGCAGTTTACGGACAGGACTCAGGTCAGGTTCGATTTCACATATAACAACTATATGGGCCAGTATCCGGGCCGCAAGATGGAACTGAAACCCGCATTTGACATGTCCCTGTATTCCCGTGCAGGCATAGCAAAGGGGCTTGATGCCATGCTGACTTACCGTCTCATGCTGTTCAACTGGATTGACGGCGTTGCCATGCCGTCAGTCAATGATCTTGCTCTGACATTGGACTATGACCTTAAAAAGGACCTGTCATTGTATGTCACTGCAAACAAGCTGGCAGGAGGCAATTATTACTACTATGCCGGATACCGCGCACTTGAACCGGCATTCATTCTGGGCGCCACATACAGGTTCTGAAAGCAGCGCTTTATTTATTAATTTTTAATTAATAAGGTGGACGGGCAGTTTTTTTTCTGTCCGTTCCTTGTTTCAATATTCAATATTTGTTCTACTTTTGCCGCCAATCAAGAATTTTAGTACAACAGAATATGCAGAAAAATCTGGTTATCGTGGAGTCTCCTGCCAAGGCAAAGACCATTGAGAAGTTCCTTGGATCAGACTATAAGGTCATGTCCAGCTACGGACATATCTGTGATTTGAAGAAGAAGGATCTGAGTATTGACATTGATACGTTTGAACCCATATATGAGATTCCGGCCGACAAGAAGAAGGTGGTAAGCGAACTCAAGGAGGCCGCAAGTCAGGCCGAAATGGTATGGCTGGCGTCTGATGAGGACCGTGAAGGAGAAGCCATAAGCTGGCATCTGTTCGAGACCCTTGGACTCAAGCCCGAAAACACCAAGCGTATTGTGTTCCACGAAATCACAAAGAACGCAATCCTGCACGCCATTGAGACCCCGCGTGACATTGACACCAATCTGGTATATGCACAGCAGGCCCGTCGTGTCCTTGACCGTATTGTGGGTTTCAAGCTGTCTCCAATTCTGTGGCGCAAGGTCAAGCCTTCACTTTCAGCAGGCCGTGTACAGTCTGTAGCCGTGCGTCTTATTGTTGAGCGTGAACGTGAAATCAAGAACTTTGTTCCGGAAGCTTCATACCGCATTGTGGGCAATTTCCGTCTTACAGGTCCGGATGGCAGCGTTCAGGATGTCCGTGCTGACTACAATGAGCGCTTCAAGACCAGACAGGAAGCTCAGGCTTTCCTTGAGAAGTGCAAGGGTGCACAGTTCTCAGTCAGTGACATTAGCTGCAAGCCGCTCAAGAAATTCCCGGCACCTCCGTTCACCACATCGACCATGCAGCAGGAGGCCACCCGCAAGTTCGGCTTCACTGTGATGCAGACCATGATGCTGGCCCAGCGCCTGTATGAATCAGGTAAGATCACATACATGCGTACCGACTCTGTCAACCTGTCAACCCTGTGCATTGATTCATGCAGGAAGGTGATCAGTGAGAATATGGGTGACGAATATGTCAAGAGCCGTCAGTTCACCCAGAAGGCAAAGGGCGCCCAGGAAGCTCATGAAGCAATCCGTCCTACATATATGGACAACCAGTCCATTGACGGAACAGCACCTGAAAGACGTCTTTATGAACTGATATGGAAGCGCACAATTGCATCTCAGATGCAGGACGCTGAAATGGAAAAGACTGTTGTCACCATAACATCGCCTTCACTTGACGGTGAGTTCACGGTATCAGGTGAGACAGTCCGGTTTGACGGTTTCCTGAAGGTCTATCGTGAGACACGTGACGATGACGGCAGTGAGACATCGGACTCACAGGGACTGCCGGAATTCAGAATGGGTGACAAGCTGGAGTTCAGCCAGATTACCGCAGTGGAGCGTTTCACACAGCATCCGCAGCGTTACAATGAAGCGGCTCTGGTCCATAAGCTTGAGGAACTGGGCATTGGCCGTCCTTCAACATACGCTCCTACAATAGGTACCATACAGCAGCGCGAATATGTCCTGCGTGAAGACATTGAAGGCCAGAAGCGTGAAAGCAATATGTTGCGTCTTGAGAACGGCAGGATTCAGGAACAGACCATTTCTGAGGTCTATGGCACAGAAAAGTCCAAACTGCTTCCTACAGATATAGGTACGGTTGTCAATGATTTCCTGATAGAATTCTTCCCTGAAATCATGAACTACAACTTTACGGCTCAGGTTGAGAAGGAGTTCGATGACATTGCTGAAGGTGACAAGCAGTGGAAGGATGTCATCAATACATTCTATGTCAAGTTCAGCCCTTCTGTTGACAATGCCATGACACTGAAGAACGAGCATAAGGTGGGTGAGAGGATTCTCGGTACCGACCCTGTATCGGGCAAGCCCGTTTCTGTCAAGATAGGCCGATACGGTCCCATTGTCCAGATTGGCAGTGCCGAAGATGAGGACAAGCCGCGTTTTGCCCAGATGAAGAAGGGCCAGACAATAGAGTCAATCACTCTCGATGAAGCCATGGACCTGTTCCGTCTGCCGCGTACGCTGGGTGATTTTGAAGGCAGTCCCGTTTCAATAGGTACAGGCCGTTTCGGTCCGTATATCCGCCACGACAAGTTCTATGTGTCACTTTCCGGTTCCGCCGATCCGCTGACCATTACTTTCGATGAGGCTGTGAAGATGATTCTTGACAAGCGTGATGCCGAATCAAAGAAGGTGCTCAAGTCATTCCCCGGCAATCCTGATCTGGAAATAATGAACGGCCGCTATGGCGCATACATTGCATACCAGGGCAGCAACTACAAGATTCCAAAGAGCATGGATCCGGCCCAGCTTACAGAAGAGGAGTGTCAGGACATCATACAGAAGCAGATAGAGAAGACAGGATCTGCACCCAAACGCCGCATTTTCAAGCAGAAGAAATGACACGTGTCTTTCTGATGGGCTTCATGGGGTCCGGCAAGACCACTCTTGGCAAAGCGCTGGCCCGTGACCTGGGACTGTCATTCCATGATCTGGACCAGTACATTGAAAACCGCTATATGAAGTCTGTCAGCCAGCTGTTTGCACAATACGGTGAACAGGAATTCCGCCGGATTGAAAGCCGTCTTCTGCGTGAGGTAGGTGAATTCGATGACGTTATTGTGGCTTGCGGCGGTTCCACTCCGCTTATTGGTGACAACATGGACTATATGCTGTCCATGGGAAAGACCGTATATCTGCAGTGCAGTTATGACACTTTGCTCAGACGGCTCAAGGTGGCTCGTTCAAAGCGTCCCCTGATAGCTGCCATGGACGATGACCGGCTTGGTGAATATATTGTAAGCGAGACCGCACGCCGTGAACCCGGTTATCTGAAAGCGGAATTTGTCTGTCCGGGTGACCGTCTTGAAACCCGTGACCAGATATCGGAAACGGTAAGGTATATTGAGGAACTCATGAATTTGGAATGACATATGATTAAAGAATCACTTGTAATAGTAAAGGTAGGCGGCAAGATAGTTGAAGAGCCTGATACTCTTGAACGCCTGTTGAAGGATTTCAAAGCTATTCCCGGCAAGAAGATTCTGGTACATGGAGGCGGCCGTTCTGCCACCGCCATGGCGTCCCGTCTGGGCATTGAGAGCCGGATGGTTGACGGCCGCCGCATTACAGACAAGGACATGCTTGACGTGGTCACCATGGTCTATGGCGGCCTTGTGAACAAGAACATTGTGGCCAAGCTGCAGGCAAACGGAGTCAACGCCATCGGACTTACCGGCGCTGACTGCAACATAATGCGTTCTGACAAGCGTCCCGTGAAGGATGTCGATTACGGCTTTGTGGGCGATGTCAGGGAGGTCAACGCCAGGTTCCTTGCCGGTCTTCTGGAGTCCGATGTCGTCCCGGTGCTGGCCCCGCTCACCCATGACGGCAAAGGTCAGATTCTGAACACCAACGCTGACACCATTGCCGGTGAGACAGCCAAGGCTCTTGCCGGAATTTTCAAGGTGACTCTGATATACTGCTTTGAGAAGCCGGGCGTACTGCTTGACGAAAATGATGAAAGCAGCGTCATTCCGTATCTTTCATATTATGATTTCCCGCGTCTGGTTGAGGACGGCACAATAAGCGGCGGTATGATTCCCAAGATCCAGAACGCCTTTGCCGCACTGCAGGCCGGTGTGACATCGGTCCTGATTACCCAGGCACAGGCTCTGGACAAGCTGACTGGAACTACCATTGCACTCTGACAAGTCTGCGTAAACTGCACGGTTGGCTATATGGAAATGAAGAATTTCAGGACGTGCATGAAAGGCATGGGCATCATGGTGAGACCCTGTCTTGGCAAGATTGCAGTACGCTGCCTGCTGGGCTTTGTGCGCATTGCCGCGTCACTCATGTTCGTCTGGACCAGCAAGTCACTTGTTGACATTGCCACGGGCCAGTCCGATGCCGGTATGCTGCAGCACATATTCATCATGGCCGGTGTCATGCTGGTCCAGATGGCCTGCAACATTGCCGCATCGTACTATGAGAGTCTCATTACCGTCAAGGTGCAGAATGACATGCGCGGAGCCGCATTCGGCCACGTCATGCGTTCACAATGGAACGGACGCGAATCTTTCCATACGGGTGACACCGTGAACCGTCTGGAGCAGGACATATCGGTCATGGCGGACCTGTTCTGCTCACGCATTCCGGATATAATCATTACGCTGTGCCAGCTTGTGGCCGCTTCAATTTTCCTGCTCTCTCTGACGCCGGGGCTTACCTGGCTGCTGCTGGGGCTTATGGTTGTGGCAGTCATAGGCAGCCGTCTGTTCTTTGGAAAGATAAGGAAGCTGACAGCAGATATACGTTCACGTGAGGCCGAAATGCAGGGTTACATGCAGGAGAACCTGCTGCACCGCATTCTGGCGCTGACCATGAGCGGTGCCGGTCAGGTGGTGAGCCGTCTGCTTCAGATGCAGGACGTGGTCCTTGAAAAGAATGAAAGCAGGCTTACCCTGAACGCCGTTGCCCGCGGCTTCATGTCATTCGGCTTTGCCGCCGGATATTTTGCGGCTTTCATCTGGGGCATAACCGGCATACGTTCAGGGGCTGTGACTTACGGCATGATGACCGCTTTCCTGCAGCTTGTGGGGCAGGTCCAGACGCCTATAGCCAGCATAGCACGGCACATTCCGGCATTCATCCATTCGCTTACGTCTGTTGAGCGTCTTATGGAACTTGAAGAACTGCCTGAAGAGAAATACGGCACGCCTGTCATGCTTGACGGCACGCCGGGAATATCGCTTCGCGGAATATCATTCGCTTATCCGGACCAGAAGGAGCAGGTCCTGTGTGACCTTTCATTTGAATTCGCACCCGGCAGCATGACCGCAATAACCGGTCCTACAGGCATTGGCAAGAGCACGCTTACCAAAATAATGCTGTCACTGCTGACTCCGGACAGCGGCAGCGTAGTGCTTACGTCCGGCGGTCGTGAGGTTCAGGCATCGGCTGACACACGCTGCAATTTCATGTACGTACCCCAGGGAAACAGCCTTATGAGCGGCACAATACGCCGGAATTTTCTGCTTGCCAAGTCCGATGCCACCGATGATGAGATGCGTCAGGCCCTGTCCGATGCAGCCGCCACGTTTGTCCTGGACCTTCCTGACGGACTTGATACCGTTTGCACGGAACAGGGAGGCGGCCTGTCTGAAGGCCAGGCACAGCGCATTGCAATAGCCCGTGCCCTGCTTCATCCGGGCGGTATTCTGATACTTGATGAGGCCACATCGGCCTTGGATTCAGAGACCGAGGCTAAGATACTTGAAAACCTGCGTGTCCGCTGGCATGGCCATCGGACTATAGTATTCATTTCACACCGTGAATCTGTGGCGCTGCAGGCTGACGCCGTCCTTTCCCTTTAATCCTGTATTGAGGTCTGTTCCTGCCTTCTGTAGTGGCGGTTCATCCAGATGATGAGCGGCACGGCCACAACTGCGCATACGACCAGCTCCATTATTGCTCTGGGGTCAGACAGCGACGTGATGGAATCTTCCGTACCAAGTCTTACCAGAAGGACTGACAGGCTGTTGTTCAGTATGTGTACGCATATTGGAACCAGAAGTGAACCTGTCCTGCAGTAGAGCCAGCCCAGAAGAATGCCTGCGGGAAATGCGAAAAGTATCTGGGCAGGATTCAGGTGGATGATTGCGAATATGGCGGCTGAAATGAGTATGCCGCCCCATTTGCTGTGGGTGGCCTCCTTCATTTCTGTCAGAATGATGCGGCGCATCATGACTTCTTCAGCAATGGGACCTACGACTGCAATTGAGAGTATGCCCCAGTAGGAACTGCAAAGTTCAGGCATAAGGTCGGCCAGCATATCAGGGGCGTCAACGGTGGTTGCCAGCAGGTCAATGCCGTACATGATGCAGATGCCCAGCGGGAGCGAAAGAAGGAACACGTCCCATCCGGGAGCGGGTGAGACCATCTCTTTTGGCTTGAAGTATTTCAACAGCCAGAATATCAGGATTTCAGCAATCTGTGATGCAAGAAGTCCATAGACCAGCAGCTGTATGGCATTTTCTTTGTTGAAGAGCGTTCCGATGGCATAAGGAATGCCGCCGCACAGTTGAAGTACCAACCAGATAATGAGAACAATGATTGTTTTCTTGATTTTCATATTGCAAGGTCTTTTATTGTCTGTCTTACGGTTTCACGGTCCGATTCCAGCTGTGCTGCCAGTTCCTGCGGTGAGAAGAACTTGCGTTCCGGACGGATGAAACTTATGAACTGGAGTGTCAGTTCCTTGAAGTAAATGTCGCGGTCAAAGTCCAGCAGGTGGGCTTCTATGGTCCGTGCCTTGCCCTCAAAGGTGGGCCGGTATCCTATGTTGAGCATAGCGGGATGTGTCTCACCGTCAACCGTTGCCAGGGCGCAGTACACGCCGTCAGCCGGAATCTGCAGGAATTCGCAGTATGGTCCCAGATTGGCGGTGGGGAAACCCATCCTGCGACCGTTCTGCAGCCCGTGGATAACCTGACCGCTTATGGTGTAGCGGTAACCCAGCATGTCATTTGCAGCAGTAATGTTTCCCGCATCAAGACTGCGGCGTATCCGTGAACTGCTTATTGGTGAACCGTCATGCAGCAGAGCATCGGCCTTGATTACCTCCATGCCTATTTCCTGTCCGATTTTCAGGTAGTCTTCAAAGTCCGTACCGGGCTCATGTCCGAAATGGTGGTCATGCCCCACCAGCAGCGTGCGTACCCCAAGCTTGCCCTGCAGGAAGTCCTGCATGAAACTGCGTGCGTCCATGGCAGCCAGCTCACTGGTGAAATGCAGGTGGAAGCACAGGCCGATGCCTGAATTCTGAAGCTTGGCAATCTTGGTCTCTGGTGCCAGCAGCAGGCGCGGCCGGTAGTCCGACTGCAGAATCTGGCGCGGATGTTCCGGAAAAGTCACAGCCATGCTGCGCAGTCCCCGTTCCCCGGCAATGTCACACAACTGCTTGAGCAGATGCATGTGCCCGCGGTGTACACCGTCAAAGAATCCGATGGTTGCTGCGTATGTTGACTGCGTTTCAAACATGCCGCAAAGTTAATCAAAAGAAAATTTTGCCGCAAAACTTTGCATGTTCCGCTTCCTTGCCGTACTTTTGCACCCGAAAGATGCCTTCGGGCTATTTCTCCGGGCTTTTAGCTCAGTTGGTTAGAGCAACAGACTCATAATCTGGAGGTCCTAGGTTCAAGCCCTAGATGGCCCACACTGAAAATCAAGCACTTACGCTAAAACGTGAGTGCTTTTTTCATGCCCTGCGAAAACATTGCGAAAACAACGAAGTTGAGTTGAGCCGATTTGAG
>JAGHSY010000031.1 GCA_018065615.1 Candidatus Colenecus caballi
CATCGAAACCGTTCTTGGCCATGTCACCTGCGAATGACAGGCCTGAAGGACCTGAACCGATGACTGCAACCTTTATTCCGTTGGGGGCAGCGCACTGCGGAACCGAAATGTTTCCGCTTTCACGCTCATAGTCTGCAGCGAAACGCTCCAGGTAACCTATGGCAACGGGCTTCTTGCCCATCTTAAGGTGAATGCACTTGCTTTCGCACTGCTTTTCCTGCGGGCATACGCGGCCGCAGACGGCTGGCAGGGCGCTGGTCTTCTTCAGGACCTTGGCGGCTGCAAGGTAGTTGCCGCGTTCTATGTTCTTTATGAATGAAGGTATTTCAATGTTCACGGGGCAGCCCTCCATGCAGGTGTGGTTGGCGCAGTCAAGGCAGCGCTTTGCCTCAAGCAGTGCCTGTTCTTCAGTCAGGCCCTGGTTGACTTCCTCCTTGCGGCTGTGGCGGCGGTAGTCGGGGGCAAGTTCGTTCATGACGCAGCGGTCAATGTTTGTGCGGTCCTTGGGCTTCATTGTGGCACGCAGGTCTGCACGCCACTGGGCGTTACGGTCACAGAGCACCTCCAGCGGCTCAATTTCCATTGCGGCAGCCTTAACGGCGGGCTTTTCTGGGGCCGATGCAGACTCTCCGGCCTGGGCAACAGACTCTTCAAGCTTCTTCATCTCCTCACGCTCAATATCCCTGAACGCGCCCATGCGCTTCATCATGCCGTCCCAGTCAACCTTGTGGCCGTCAAATTCAGGACCGTCAACGCAGACGAAACGTGTCTTTCCGTCAACCGTAACACGGCAGGCACCGCACATGCCGGTACCGTCAACCATGATGGTGTTCAGTGAAACATCGGTCGGGATGTCATATTTCTGCGTGAGCAGGCAGCAGAACTTCATCATGATGGCCGGGCCTATGGCAATGCACTTGTCAACCTTCTCTCTCTTTATGGCCTCTTCAATGCCTACGGTGACCACGCCTTTGTTGCCGTATGAACCGTCATCGGTCATTATGATCACGTCATCGGACACCTTGCGGACATCGTCCTCAAGAATGATGAGCTCCTTTGTACGTCCTGCAAGCACTGCAATTACGCGGTTGCCTGCTTCCTTCAGGGCCTTCATGATGGGCAGCATGGGAGCTGTGCCCACACCGCCGCATGCGCATACCACAGTGCCGAACTTTTCAATATGTGTGGCCTGGCCCAGAGGACCTACCACATCTGTAATATAATCTCCAACCTCAAGTCTGCAGAGCCTGTTCGATGAAAGTCCGATGCGCTGTACTACAAGTGTGATGGTGCCGCGCTTTACATCGGAATCTGCAATGGTCAGAGGCATGCGTTCGCCTTTTTCACCAATGCGGAGTATTACGAAATGGCCGGCCTTGCGTGATTTTGCAATGAGCGGAGCCTCAACTTCGAACTTGAAAACGTTCTCTGAAAACTGCTGTTTGGATACTATCCTGTTCATATTGATTGATTTTTCTGGTGCAATTCATTTTTTTGCGGTGCAAATGTACTCAATTAATGCCTTTTGTGAGTATATTTGTATAACCGTTTTTCAAAAAAAGGCTGTATTTTTGCATTTTTTTCAAAAACACGGGTTTAATATACGGAAAATATACAAATTCCATGAGTTATCTGAGATTTGAAAAGACATTCATGACCAACCTTGAGGAGACGCTCCCAAGGGAGATACTGCGTACCAACCGTTCAGGTGCATACCACTGCACCACGATAGTTGACTGCAATACCCGCAAGTATCACGGACTGCTGGTGGTCCCGCTGCCTGAACTGGACGGTGAAAACCACGTCCTGCTGTCTTCTCTTGACGAAACTGTCATACAGCACGGTGCGCAGTTCAACCTTGGCGTACACCAGTACTGGGGGTACAATTTCAGTCCGAAAGGCCACAAGTACATACGTGAATTCAACTGTGACAAGGTACCTACAACAATCTATCGCGTAGGCGGCGTCCTGCTCAAGAAGGAGAAACTTTTCGAACATAACGAAAGCCGTATACTTATACGTTATACTCTGCTTGACGCCCATTCGGAAACAACGCTCCGCCTGCAGCCTTTCCTGGCATTCCGCAGCGTGCGCCAGTTCACGCATGAGAACAGTCACGCCAGCCGTGAATACCAGCCTGTGGAGAACGGAATCAAGACCCGCATGTATCCGGGTTACCCTGAACTTCACATGCAGCTGAGCAAGGAGAACAACTTTGTCTTTGCTCCGGACTGGTACCGCCGGTTCGAATATTCAAAGGAACTGGAACGCGGTTATGAATTCAATGAAGACCTGTATGTTCCCGGCTATTTCGAATTCAATATTAAAAAAGGAGAAAGCGTAGTCTTTTCAGCCGGCCTGTCCGAAGTCAGGACCAAGGGCCTGAAACGCACGTTCACCCTTGAGGCCAACGAACGCACTCCGCGTGACAATTTCTACAACTGCCTGAAGAATGCCGCCCACCAGTTCCACAACAGGATAGGCGGGCACCGTTACATTCTGGCCGGATATCCGTGGTTCAAGTGCCGCGCCCGTGACATGTTCGTGTCACTTCCGGGACTTACACTCTCACTTGGTGAGTTTGACCGCTTTGAATCGGCCATGGAAACCGCTCAGGAGTCAATCCGATGCTTCATCAAGGGCGTGCCGTCAAAACTTCAGATTTATGAGATGGAGCACCCTGACGTGCTGCTTTGGGCCGTATGGACCATACAGCAGTATGCAAAGAGCACAAGCCGCAGCCAGGCTTGGGAGAAATACGGCAGGCTGCTTATGGAAATCATGGATTTCCTGCGCCATAACCGCCATTACAATTTCTTTGTCCACAGCAACGGACTGGTCCACATAAACGGCAGGGAAAGGGCCGAAACCTGGATGAATTCGACCGCCAACGGCGTGCCTGTGATTCCGCGCACAGGTTATGTGGTTGAAATCAACGCCTTGTGGTACAATGCCCTTATGTTCACATCGGACATGACAAGGGAATTCTTCAAGCCCGATTATGCCAAGCGCCTGGAAACGCTGGCTGCCACAACTGCAAAGTCTTTCGTGAAGGTGTTCCTGAACGGGTACGGCTATCTGTATGATTTCGTGGATGGTGACACACCGGACTGGAGCGTACGTCCCAACCAGATATTTGCTGTGGCGCTGGACTATTCTCCACTGGACCTGAAACAGAAGAAGGCTGTGGTCGATATTGTCACAAGGGAACTGCTTACGCCCAAGGGACTGCGTTCGCTCAGCCCCAAGAGCCTGGGCTACAATCCGAATTATGTCGGACCGCAGCGTGAGCGTGACTATGCCTACCATCAGGGAACGGCATGGCCGTGGCTGGCAGGCTTCTACTTTGAGGCCTATCTGAAAGTCTTCAAAATGAGCGGCCTGTCATTTGTGGAACGCCAGATGATTGGTTATGAGGATGAAATGACTTCACATTGCGTGGGTTCGCTTCCTGAACTCTTTGACGGCAATCCGCCGTTCAAGGGCAGGGGAGCCGTTTCATTTGCCATGAATGTGGCCGAAATACTTAGATCCATCAAACTGATAAATGATTTCGAGTAATATGAAGGTACTGATGTTCGGCTGGGAATTCCCTCCACATATCCTTGGAGGACTGGGGACCGCCAGCTTCGGATTGACAAGGGGACTGGCCCACCAGGGGAATGTTGAAATAACGTTCTGCCTGCCAAGACCATGGGGTGATGAGGACCAGAGCTTCATGAAGATCATCGGAATGAATACCGTTCCGGTAGTCTGGCGCAACCCGTCAGAAGATGTCCTGAAATCACGCTATCCCTGGATGGACAGTCAGGACTATTACCGTTTCCGTGACCATATCTATTCAGACTTTGGCCGCATGTACACCAATGACCTTGGCTGCATTGAGTTTTCAGGCCGATACCCGGACAACCTGCATGAGGAAATTAACAACTATTCCATTGTTGCCGGTGTGGTGGCACGTTCACAGGAGTTCGATATAATCCATTCGCATGACTGGCTGACATATCCGGCAGGCATTCATGCCAAGCAGGTCAGCGGCAAGCCTCTGGTCATTCATGTCCATGCAACGGACTTTGACCGCAGCCGCGGCAATGTGAATCCTACAGTCTATGCCATTGAAAAGAACGGCATGGATTATGCCGACCACATAATGTGCGTCAGTGAACTGACCCGCCAGACCGTCATCAACAAATACCATCAGGATCCGCGCAAGGTTTCGACCATGCACAACGCGGTAGAACCCCTGCCTCAGGAAATTCAGGACATTGTCCCGCAGAAGAAACCTAATGAGAAGGTGGTCACATTCCTTGGCCGCATAACCATGCAGAAAGGCCCCGAATACTTTGTCGAGGCTGCCGCTCTGGTTCTCAAACGCACACATGACATACGTTTCTGCATGGCCGGAAGCGGTGACATGATGAACGCCATGATTACCCTGGCAGCCGAGCGCGGCATAGCAGACCGCTTCCATTTTCCCGGTTTCATGAAAGGAAAGCAGGTATATGAATGTCTCAAGGCAAGTGATGTGTACATAATGCCGTCCGTATCGGAACCCTTCGGCATATCGCCCCTGGAAGCCATGCAGTGTGAAGTTCCAACCATCATATCCAAGCAGTCAGGCTGTGCCGAGATTCTGGACAAATGCATAAAGGTTGACTATTGGGACATACATGCCATGGCCGATGCCATCTATTCCATCTGCAGCAACCAGTCCCTGTATGAATATCTCAAGACCGAGGGCAAGAAGGAGGTCGATGCAATCACCTGGGACAAGGTGGGTGAACGTATTCTGGCACGCTACAAAAGGCTGCTGGGCATGAAATGAAGTTGAAAAATAAAGAAAACAGGATATGAAAACAATCTGTCTGTATTTTGAGATCCATCAGATTACGCATTTGAAGAGATACCGTTTCTTTGACATAGGCACGGACCATTATTATTATGATGACTATGCCAATGAGACCAGTATTACGAACATTGCTGAAAATTCCTACATCCCGGCACTGAGGACGCTCATAGCCATGGCCCGTGAAAGTGAAGGCGCTTTCAAGGTGGCACTGTCTCTGTCAGGAGTCGGCCTGGAACAGCTGGAACGTTATGCCCCGCAGGTCATAGATCTGCTGCAGGAACTTGCCGCCACAGGCTGTTGCGAATTTCTGGCCGAGCCTTATTCACACGGACTTTCTTCGCTGGCCGATAACGGCGGGAAGTTCTTCCGTGAGGAGACAAAACGTCAGGTCGAGAAGATCAACCAGCTGTTCGGACAGCGTCCCAAGGTGTTCCGCAACTCAAGTCTGATATATGATGATGAGATTGGCGGCCTGGTTGCAGACATGGGCTTCAAGGGCATTCTGACTGAAGGTGCCGAACACATTCTTGGCTGGAAGAGTCCCCATTATCTGTACCACTGCTCTCAGGACCCCAATCTGAAGGTGCTGACACGTGACTTCAAACTGTCCGATGACATCAGTCTCAGGTTCTCCAATCCGTCATGGGAGTCATATCCTCTCATGGCTGACAAATACATGGACTGGATTGCCGAAAGTCCGGAAGAAGACGGCGTGTTCAATATCTTCATGGAACTGTGCGCTCTTGGTATCTACCAGCCGCTAAGTTCGCATATCCTTGACTTCATAAGGAATCTTCCCATCGAGGCCGGTAAACGCGGAATAGGTTTCCAGACCCCATCGGAAGTCATAAAGACCCGCAAGTCCGTATCGGCCGTTGAAGTGCCTTACCCGATGTCCTGGACCGATGAGGAACGTGACATAAGCTGCTGGCTGGGCAATGTCATGCAGCGTGAGGCCTTTGACAAGCTGTACTCGATAGGTGAACGTGTCCTGCTTAGCGGAGACCGTCATCTGCGTCAGGACTGGGACTACCTGCAGGCCAGCAACAATTTCAGGTTCATGACCACCAAGAACAATGCCGTTTCCATGGACCGCGGAATTTACGAATCACCCTATGATGCATTCACCAACTACATGAACATTCTGGGTGATTTCATGCAGCGCGTCAACTGGGCACTGCCACAGGACATGGACATTGAGGAACTGAATGCCTTCCAGACCACAATCCAGAATCAGGACAAGAAAATCCAGTCTTTGGAAAAACAGGTTGCCAGGCTGAAATCAGCTCAGAAACCAAAGAAGAAGTGACAGTAAAACCTTAAAAATCAATATCAGGACGGCATTTTTGCATATTTTATGACATAAATGCCGTCCTGATTAATTAATAAGCATATATTTGCAAAACTAAAATATTAAATTATACGTATGAAATCAAAATCTTTAATTGAAACCTTGTTCCTATGCTCGGTTCTTCTGTTTTCAACATTGTCCTGCAGCAAGGAGGAAGATATGGCGCCAGATGCAACCGTCAGTGTCACCACCCTGTCAGCCAATCCGACTCTCATGTCTGCAACAGTCAGCGTGCAGATTTCCGCTCCCGGATTGTCATTCAAAGATTTTGATGAAATCGGAGTCTTCTATTCCACAAATTCCAAGGTTACATCAAAGGACAGCAAGGCCAAGGCCAATTCTGACAATTTGGATTCAATCACCGTCAGAATTCCCTATCTGAGCCCGAACACCAAATATTATTACAAGGCATACGTCATAAAGGGCGGTGTCATGACAATGGGAAACACCAGAGACTTCACCACATTGAACCCGGACAATATCATCATCACCGGTTCTTATGACAAGGATACCCATCATGCAACCGCCACACTCAACTGCCAGGGCTTTGAAGATGAGATAACCGAGGTCGGTTTCTGCTACACATACAAGAGTGGTACGGATCCAAAGGAGGATACAGATTCCAAGGTCGTAGATTCACTGTATTCAAAGGGCACAAGCATTGACATAGAGATTCTCAATGTTCCGTTCAACAAGATTTACTACCGTTCATTTGTCAAGGTCAACGGATATGCAATATACGGCCAGACCAAGTCAGGTGACGGCAACCACATGATTTCATCAGGTGACATTGATACGGAAACCTACAGCATGTCCGGATGCCTTGCATTCTCAACCGGCTACACCGGACTCAAGACCGGCATCTGCTACAGCAAGTCGAACAGGGAACCCAACATAAAAGATGACAGAATCACATACAATTCCGTTCTTGATTCACTGAACGGCAGTTTCGTGGCAACCTTCCCGCAGGTACCTTTCGGAACGGTCTATTGCCGTCCGTTTGCCCAGCTGGGAGAACAGGTTCTGTATGGTGACGTCAAGTCATTCTTCCGTCGGATGCCTGTAGGCAAACCCGTAGATCTTGGCCTGTCAGTGCTTTGGGCCGATATGAACCTTGGTGCTGAAAAGCCCGAAGACAACGGCCTGTATTACGACTGGGGCGGAACTGAAGACAAGGACAGATATACTGAACAGACCATGAGTTATGTCACCTCATCGCCTGATTATCCTGGTTCTCTTTTCATAACCAAATATACTCATAATGAAGATTATATGATTCCTGGCAGCACACCGGACGGAAAGACTGTCCTTGAGCCTGAAGATGATGCTGCCACATTCAATTGGCAGGGAACCTGGCGTACGCCGACAATGGAGGAATATCAGGAACTGATAGATTCCTGCAAGCTGGAGTGGGTTGCGGAAAGCTACTGCTTCAAGATGACAGGCCCGAACGGCAATTTCATCCTGCTGCCCGGCTCAGGTTATGCTTATGACTACCATTTCTATCAGAATAGAAGTTATGCATATTATCAGACCAGTACGCGTTATCCTTCGTATGACGTAGCATGCTGGGCAGCTTATTTGAGCTCGACAAACACATCAACTACTTATGTGGTCGATGGCAGCGGAAACATAATCCAAACAATAACGACCGGTTCTTCCGAGCCCTATATCCAACTGATTGAGGACGGCAGATATTATGGCCGTACCGTCCGTCCGGTATGCCCAAAGGAGTAAGCGGACTGAACATCTGACATACAAGCCCTCAGGAACAATCCTGGGGGCTTTCTTTTTCTCACCCGAAAAAGCATGGGGGGAGGCAAATTTGCTCAGTGGAAATTCAGAGGTGAGAATTGGGAACGCATTCCGCAAAAGAAATAATGCAGTCTGACCATCTTTCAGGTCCAGTAACTCCGTTGCCGGAGTGCGGTTGTAATTCTCGGCGCAGGTTTCAGCGTATTCTGCGCCGACGGATTGACGGCTCATCCCCCTATGCTGTTCAGAAGCCCTGTGGATAGAGCTGCATTTCCCAAGTCCAGTGTCCATGAGCAATCCATGAACAAAAAGGTATCGTTATTTGTTCAAGGAATACGGTTACGCAGAAGCCATGTGCCTCAGAAGCCTTGTGAGCGGGGTGTCATTTCCAAAGTCTGTGTCCCCAAAGCAATCCTTGAACAAAATAGAGCCGTTATTTGTTCAAGGAATACGGTCACGCAGATACTATATGCCTCAGAAGCCTTGTGGACAGGGTGCCATTTCGGAAACTGGAATATTGGAACAAAATACGGGCACTTTGTGTTCCATGAATTCTTTAACTGGGTGGGCAAACGCCTGTGTGGCAAGGCGGATACATATGGTATCCATGGTCTAAATAGTGCCTCGGGCAAATCCCGAGGCACAAATGTAACGGACCTGCGTATCATACTCTGCTCCAGCTTGCAGAGTTGCATCCGCAAACAATCCCCTGAAAGACCGGCCTTCAGGGGATTGTGTATTTCCTGTTACGCGTTAGGAATCAGAACTGGGAACTGATGGTCTTGATCTTGATTGAGTCCGATGCGCCTCCAATCAGTTTGAGCTGATGCATGCTCATGTCAGGCTGGTAGCTTGAAACCGTGCCGGTTGATGAGAGCTTTGATCTGACAGGAATGAGTACAGCCTTGTCCCAGTTGGGGTGTTCGGCTGCATATGCCTGTCTGCCTGCTTCATCGGCCTCCATACCTTTTTCTTCAAGCCACTTGTCACGGTCGCTGTAGGCCCTTTCTACCAGTGCGGCTATGTTGCTGAACGTATAGGTTCCAAGTTTTGATGAATATGCAGAAACGTATGATTCTGTATTGTCAACGTTGTTGTTGCCGGTAAAGAAGTCACGGACGCAGTCCTTTCTTATAAGAGCAAGGACAGCCGGAACTGAAGGCTTGTAAGTGGCCGATGGCGTATTCGCACTTGACAGGCACAGGAATGCCTCATTGAGAAGAGTGCTTTCCTTCTTCATCTTGTCCATTGGCAGTGTGATTTCTGTAACCAGTCCGAAGGGGGACCTTATCCATGTGCCGCTGGCATCGGCCAACTGGCTTTCAAGGCCGGTCCATGAAATGCTGTTCAGCTGCATGACTGCTGAATTTCCGTTGAATTCGGCAAGAACGGAACAGTATTCGGGATCACCGTCATCGTCCGTCATAATGGTCTTGATATTCACTTCAAGAGTGATTCTGTTTATGTACAGGACTGTTCCGTCACCATGGGTGCACCTTATATAAAAGCCTTTGTAGAAGTGTTCCATGAATGTGGCGGCATCGGCAAAATACTGCTTGCCGTCAGGACTGTAGTATGTCTCAAGAATTTTTGTGGCAACAGAGTCAGGCAGGCGCAGCTGAATGTCGGGGTAGCGGTTCACAATTGCAAGAACTGAGTCCGAGTTCTGATAGTTGCGGGCCGATACTGTCATGGTGGCCAATGGCTTGGCACTGAGGTCGCAGTATTCTGCAGGGTCAATGCTCGGATAGTATCTGCTGCCAGCGTCAATCATCCTGGCAAGAGGGAAGACTTCAAGCTTTATGTCGTTTTCAGGATCACCAAAATAACCGGAATAATACAATCTGAGGTTTGCGTAATAGGGATCTGCCGAACCGACCTTGTCAATGAACCACTGCGGGAAATGGAACTGCTCCAATCCGTAAACGGAGTCGGGCAGGGTGTAGTTTTCAGGACAGTTGATCTGTGTGATGATTCCGGATTGGTATGTGGCACCGCTGTACTGTTCCGTGTAACGCCCCAGATTGTACTGCGGGGTCATTATCAGGATGGAATCATCGGCCAGAATGGTTCTTGAAGTGGCAAAACAGGAATCGGAGATGACGGTAATCCTGTCACTTTCCGGGGTGATGGAACCGCCAAGGCTTGATGTGTCTTCGTCACAAGATATCATAAACAATACTGCAAGACTGCAGATGGCAGTTCTGATATTCATAGGACAGAAATGCATGTCAGATTTTGTTGTAGAATTCGTTAACGGCTTCCGGTTCGGGACATCCGGAACCTTCAAGGACCTGAATGCCTTTTTCCTTGGCGTATGCGGGCAGAACAGGGTCAACACCTGCACTGTTGCAGATTATTCCGTCTGAAAAGTCAATGGCTTTCATCATGATGGAATTGAAGTCTATCGGGGTGCGGAATGTGCCGGCATCGGACTTTGTCATGTCTTTGGTGAGCACCAGTTCCGGCATGTTGTCACGGAACCTGCCTTCAAAAGCCTTGTCGTAGAGTGAATACACGACCTTTGAGTCACGGAATGCGGGTTCTTCCCTGTACGCTGTCTTTATGTACATGGGAATGAGTGATGAAAGCCAGCCGTGACAATGTATGATGTCAGGATTCCAGCGCAGTTTCTTGACGGTCTCAAGCACGCCGCGTGCAAAGAATATTGTACGTTCGTCATTGTCCTGATATTCAAGGCCTTCCTTGTCCGAAACCATAAGACGGTTCTGGAAGTAGTCATCATTGTCAATGAAATAGACCTGAATGCGGGCGGACTGGAGTGATGCCACCTTGATAATAAGCGGATGGTCCGTATCATCAATAATCAGATTCATGCCGGAAAGACGGATCACTTCATGCAGCTGGTTGCGGCGTTCGTTTATGGGACCCCACTTTGGCATGAATGTGCGAATGTCATTTCCCAGTTCCTGAATGCTCTGGGGCAGTTGTCTGCAGTAGTCTGCCATTGGTGACTGCCCGACAAACGGGAAGATCTGGTCTGAAATGAATAGAATTCTCTTGTCGCTCATAAGGCCTGATAGTCTTTTGTCTTGCAAAGATATAGAAAAAAAACATGAAAAAGGCAAGCAGTTTGACCGAATCTTTTGAAATGCCACAAATTATAACTTATTTTGCGGACTTTTCGATGTCAGGTAATGATTAAGGTAATCACTTCAATCGCAGAGCTGAAACAGGCTCTTGAGGCTGACCGCAAGGCCGGCAGAACAATCGGACTTGTACCGACAATGGGTGCCCTTCATGAAGGTCATGCATCACTGGTACGCCGCAGTGTGAAAGAGAACGATGTTACTGTTGTCAGTGACTTTGTGAACCCCACACAGTTCAATGACAAGAATGATCTGAAGAACTATCCGCGTACAATGGAGGCCGACTGCAAGCTTCTTGACAAGGAAGGCGCGCAGTTCGTGTTTGCTCCCACTGTAGAGGAAATGTATCCGGAGCCCGATACCCGCCAGTTCGATTTCACCCCGCTGGACAAGGTAATGGAAGGTCCCAGCCGTCCCGGCCATTTCAACGGCGTTGCCCAGATTGTAAGCAAACTGTTCTATGCTGTTGAGCCCGATAAGGCGTATTTCGGTGAAAAGGACTTCCAGCAGCTTGCCATTATCCGTGAAATGGTGCGTCAGCTTGACCTGAACATTGAGATTGTGGGCTGCCCGATAGTTCGTGAAGAGGACGGCATGGCACTGAGCTCACGCAATATGCTGCTGTCAAAGGCGGAACGCAAGCTGGCCGCAAACATTTCACGCACTCTGTTCGAGAGCCGCCGCTATGCAAGACAGCACACACTGGCATCTACACGCAAGTATGTCATTGACACCATCAATTCATTTGACGGTCTGGAAATCGAGTATTACGAGATAGTTGACGGAAACACCCTGCAGCCGGTTGACAACTGGGATGCCTCATCTTACATTGTTGGCTGTGTGACAGTCCGCTGCGGCAGGGTCCGCCTTATTGACAACATAAAATACAAGGAATAATGCTGCTTACCGTACTCAAATCAAAACTTCACCGCGTAAAGGTGACTGATGCCAATATCAACTACATTGGCAGCATTACCATTGACGGCAACTGGATGGATGCCGCAGGTATCATTGACGGTGAGCAGGTCCACGTGGTTGACGTGACCAACGGCGCCCGTCTGGTGACTTACGTGATCCGAGGCGAACGCGGCAGCAAGTGCATCTGCCTGAACGGCGCCGCCGCCCGTCTGGTCTCAATAGGCGACACCGTTATTATAATCGCGTACGCACAGGTGACCCCTGAGGAGGCAAAGACTTTCAAGCCTACGGTGGTAATTCCGTGATTTTCCTGTCGCAGGCGTAAAATAAATCGGATCCGATTGGTGTCGGGTCCGATTTTTTCGTTCCGCAGGTCCTTGCCATTTCTTGGTGCCGCCAATCTGCGTTTTGAGGTTTCCAGTGGTACCAACCCCGCCAAAACAAGGGGGTTGGTGCCACCAGACGTTTCCAACCCCACTTTCCTGGTACCAGGAAATGGCGAAGAGAATGCCATGCTAGTGCGTAACATGAAAACAGAACAGGCGGCCCGGACGGGTCGCCTGTTCAACGTATGTGCGGATATGATTAGCCAAGCATTGTGAGCAGGATACCTGCTGCAACGGCTGAACCGATAACGCCGGCAACGTTCGGACCCATGGCGTGCATGAGCAGGAAGTTGCTGGGGTTCTCCTCCTGACCTACGGTCTGCGATACGCGTGCAGCCATAGGAACGGCACTTACGCCTGCTGAACCGATAAGCGGGTTGATCTTCTCCTTTGAGAACACGTTCATGAGCTTTGCAAGCAGGATTCCGCCGGCGGTACCCATGCTGAATGCCACGATACCCATTGCGAGAATCATCAGTGTCTTGATGTTCAGGAAAGTGTCAGCGGTTGCTGTGGCACCTACTGTCAGTCCCAGGAAAATCACGACAATGTTCATCAGTTCGTTCTGCATGGTCTTGCTCAGACGGTCAACAACACCGCATTCCTTTGCAAGGTTACCCAGCATGAGGCAGCCGATAAGAGGTGCTGCATCGGGCAGAATGAGTGAAACAATGGCTGTGATGGCAATCGGGAAGATGATCTTCTCGGTCTTGCTGACAGGACGAAGCTGGCTCATCTTGATGGCGCGTTCCTTCTTTGTTGTCAGAGCGCGCATGATAGGCGGCCGGATGACCGGAACAAGTGCCATGTAGGAATATGCCGCAATGGCAATGGGGCCAAGCAGATGTGGGGCCAGTTTCGATGTCAGGAAGATCGATGTGGGACCGTCAGCACCGCCGATGATACCGATAGAACCGGCTTCAGCGGGTGTGAAGCCCATAGCGTTTGCGCAGAGGAAGGTAATGAAGATACCCAGCTGTGCAGCAGCGCCCAGAAGAAGGCTCTTGGGGTTGGCAATCAGGGGACCGAAGTCCGTCATGGCACCTACGCCCATGAAGATAAGGCACGGATAGATGCCGGCCTTAACGCCTATGTAGAGTATGTCAAGCAGACCGCCTTCCTTCATGATGGTACCATAGCTGTGGTAGGCGGGGCTGTTTGCGTCAAGGAAAGCGACCCAGAGGTCGTTATGGAACATGCCGGCCTGCGGCAGGTTCGTCAGGAGCATACCGAAAGCTATGGGCAGGAGCAGCAGCGGTTCGTACTGCTTCTTGATGGCCAGGTAGAGCAGGAAGAAACTGAGAATGATCATCAGTCCCTGCTGCCAGGTCATGTTCATGAAGCCCATGCTTCCAAAAAATCTGATAATATCTTCCATGTTATATTATCTGATTATCCGAGAACCATGAGAACGTCCTCCTGCATGACTGACTGTCCTGCGCTTACGACGATCTTTGTTACCTTTCCGTCCTGTTCTGCCTTGATGGCGTTCTCCATCTTCATGCTTTCAAGAGTAAGCAGGGTGTCACCCTTCTTCACGTCCTGGCCTTCAGAAACCATAACCTTGATCACTGAACCGGGCAGCGGGCTTACAACCTTGAAACCGCCGGCGGGAACTTCGGCCTTGGCAGCTGCCTTGGGAGCAGGAGCGGCGGCGGGAGCTGCCTTGGGAGCGGGTGCTGCTGCGGGAGCGGCTGCAACTGCTACGGTTTCAATCTCAAGAAGCTTGTCGTCCTGCATGACGTTCTTTCCGGGCTCTACGAAGACTGCCTTTACGGTACCGTCGGCTTCGGCGCAGACGTTGTTCTCCATCTTCATTGATTCCATGGTCAGAAGGACATCGCCCTTCTTGACAGCCTTGCCGGCTGCTACAAGAACCTTCATGATTGAGCCGGGCAGCGGTGACTTGACGGTCATCAGACCTGCAGGCTGTGCGGCTGTCGGAGCGGCTGCTGCAGGACGGCGTACTGCTGCTGCAACTGGAGCTTCTTCTTTCTCGATTTCGACCTTGTAGGACTTGCCGTCAATGGTGACTTCGGCAAAGTTGTCCTCAAGTTCATTGACAGCTGCAGTGTACTGCTTGCCGTCTATTGTGAATTTGAATTCTTTCATTTGCTTGATAATTTAACGATGCAGGTTATTCATACCGTAGAGCTTTGAATTCCATGGGGAATAGCTGCGCTCCACATTCTTGATGGTGATCTGTGTGGGTTCTTCATCATGAACTCCATTGAAATACAGGTGCAGAGCCATGGCAATGGCAGCGACCGGCATTTCATCGGACTCCTTGCCCTGGACCGGTGCGGCAGATGCCTGAACTGCGGGTGCAGCCTTGGCAGCGGCCTTCGGGGCCTTGGGGGCGCTGATGCGGCTTACAATTGCACCAAGTCCCATAAGGATGAAGATGAGCACGATGAGCAGGACAATGACCATGCCGAATCCCACTCCGGTGACCAGCCATGTGAATCCATTAACTGTTAATGTAGTCATAGCTGATAGTGTTTAGAGTGGAATGTTGCTGTGCTTCTTGAGCGGGTTGGTCAGACGCTTGGTCTGCAGCTGCTCGAATGCGCGGACAACGCGTGCACGGGTGAAGCGCGGCTCAATGACATCATCAATATAACCGCGGTTGGCAGCCTGATAAGGTGAAGCGAACTTGTCCTTGTACTCGGCCTCCTTCTCGGCAATGAACTTCTTCTTCTCTTCGGGATCCTCGATGGCCTTGAGAGCCTTGGCTTCGAGAACGCCTACTGCACCGCTGGCACCCATGACTGCAATTTCTGCATTTGGCCATGCGTAGCACAGGTCACCGCGAAGCTGCTTGCAGCTCATTACGATGTGGCTGCCGCCGTATGACTTGCGGACAGTTACGGTTACCTTTGGAACGGTAGCCTCGCCGTAAGCGAACATGAGCTTTGCGCCGTGGTCGATGATACCTGCGTATTCCTGACCTGTTCCGCAAAGGAATCCCGGAACGTCAACCAGAGTGAGGATCTGGATGTTGAAAGCGTCGCAGAAACGTACAAAGCGTGCGGCCTTGCGTGATGCGTCGCAGTCAAGAACACCTGCAAGCCAGTTGGGCTGGTTGGCGATGATACCGGTTGAGCGGCCGTTGAAACGTGCAAAGCCGCAGATTATGTTCTTTGCGAAATCCTTCTGGACCTCCATGAAGTCACCGTTGTCCACAATGGAGTAGATGATGTTCTTCATGTCGTAAGGCTTGTTGGGGTCTGCCGGAACCATTTCGTTCAGGGCGTCCTCAAGACGTGCGGGGTCATCGGTGCAATCAATCTTTGGTGCCTCCTCCATGTTGTTCTGGGGGATGAAGCTGATGAGACGGCGTATTTCAGCAACGGCCTCCTCTTCAGTGGCTGCCACGAAATGGGTCACACCTGACTTGGTTGCGTGAACGCGGGCGCCGCCCAGCTGTTCAACGGTAACGTCCTCGCCGGTAACGCTCTTGACAACCTTCGGACCGGTAATGAACATGTATGAGTTCTGTTCGGTCATCATGATGAAGTCGGTCAGGGCAGGGCTATAGACTGCACCGCCGGCGCAGGGGCCGAATATGACTGAAATCTGGGGAACCACGCCCGATGCAAGGATGTTGCGCTCAAAAATCTCAGCGTAGCCTGCAAGTGCGCAAGCACCTTCCTGAATACGTGCACCGCCTGAATCGTTCAGTCCGATGATGGGTGCGCCCAGCTTCATGGCCATGTCCATGACCTTGCATATCTTCTGGGCCATTGTCTCTGACAGAGAACCGCCTATTACGGTAGCATCCTGAGCGAATACGAATACCAGACGGCCGTCAATGGTACCTGAACCTACGGCAACGCCGTCACCCAGGAACACCTTCTTCTCCATACCGAAGTCATTGCAACGGTGTGTCAGGAACATGTCAATCTCTTCAAACGATCCCTCGTCAAGAAGCATGTTGATGCGCTCACGGGCAGTGAAACTGCCTTTTGCGTGATGCTTCTCAATTGCCTTTTCGCCGCCGCCGGCAAGAGCCTGGGCGCGCTTTTCTACCAGCTTCTGAAGCTTGCTGTTTTCCATTTCCTATATGCTTATTTGGGTTGTTCGCAAAGTTCTGTCAGCACGCCGCAGGTGTTTTTGGGATGCAGGAAACCGATCATAAGGTTTTCAGCGCCCTTTCTGGGCTGGACGTCGATGAGACGGATACCGGCTGCCTCGGCCTCCTTCAGAGCGTCAGCTACGTTCTCTACGTTGAATGCCACGTGGTGGATTCCGCCCTTACCGCCGTTCTTCTCAATGAACTTGGCGATGGTTGATTCGGGGCAGGTGGGTTCAAGAAGTTCAATCTTGGTCTGGCCAACCTTGAAGAATGCGGTCTTGACCTTCTGGTCAGCCACTTCCTCAATGCTGTAGCACTTGCTGCCGGTTAAAAACTCGAAGAAAGGCATGGTCTCCTCAAGTGAGGTGACGGCTATGCCCAGATGCTCAATGTGTGAAGGTTTCATAAAGCTATTTTTTAGTGTTAGTGATTAATTTTGCATTAAAGGTCCGCAAAGGTACTCTTTATACCTTAAAATAAAAAGGAAAAGCTGTGGCACTTTTCAACAGATGACACTAAAAATCACTTGCCCAGACTGGCAATGATGCGGACGTTGAGCTGGCGGCCGGTCAGATAGTTGGGAACGGCGTACTGTGTACCCGTGACGTCTGTTATCCAGTAGTAGGAATTCACGTTGTTGATTCCAAGCAGGTTGGAACAGTCCACACCGAGCCATGCGTCCTTGAAAAATCCTGACTTGCCATATACGTGCGGATGATTCCGCCAGTCCCAGATCTTATATGACAGTCCGATGTCAACGCGCTTGTAGGCCGGTGCCCTGAAGGTCTCCTTCTCGCGACCGCTGTGTGTGGGGCCGAACGGCAGTCCGTCAGCCAGAGTGCAGCGCAATGACATCTTCCAGTATTCCCTGCGCGGAAAGAAGTCAGTGAAATACAGTGAGAAGTTGTACAGCTGGTCTGTGGGGCGCGGCAGCCACCGGCCTGCAATCTTTTCTTCGGTCTTCATGAGAGAGAACGTGATCCATGACGGCGTGCCGGGAACAAACTCTCCGTACAGTTTCATGTCGATGCCGGCCGCATATCCGTGCGCGCAGTTTTCGCCGTAGTAAACTATCCTTACATTGTCAAGGTTGTACGGAATCAGCCGGTCAAGTTTCTTGTAATAGATTTCGGTGGTGAACTTGAACGGGCGGCCATAGACGCGGAAGTCATAGTCGCCGCCCAGCACGAACTGCAGCGACTGCTGTGAGCGTATGCTGCGGTTCAGCTGCACGCGGTATGCGCCATCGGACCTGACGGTGTCCTTGATTTCCTTATAGAAAGGTGTCTGGTAATACAGGCCTGTCGAAAACCTGAAAGTGAAGTTTTCATTCCAGTCGGGCGAATAGGCGGCAATGAGTCTGGGGCTGATTGTGAGTTCGTCATTCCAGCTCCACCAGGTGCCGCGGACGCCGGCGTTGAGTGACAGCAGACCGCCGGGTATCATGAAACGCCATGTGTCCTGAAGGTAGGCCGATGCGCGGTCATTGCCAATTCTCTGGTCCGACTTGAGCGAGTATATCATCTCCATCGGTCCGGTCTGGGTGTAGGGCAGGGTGTAGCCGGCCGAATCACGCATTTCCCATTCGCTCATGCGGTCCGATACCTTTTCGTGCCGGTATTCAAGGCCCCAGCCAATGGTTCCGGCTGATTCTGTGGAATGTGTGCCGCGCAGCGATGCCTGGATGACATCGGACTTGAGGCGGTTGCGGGCGTGCTGCATGAATGTGCCGACTGCCATGGCACTGCCGTCGTTGCTGCTTTCGTCCAGCCAGTACTGGCTTATTATGTCAAATGATTCGCTCTCGTGGCTTTCAAACGCTGCCAGGTTGAAACGCAGGGTGTGGGCATCGGACTTGCGCTGTATGTCCAGCGCCCCGAACAGCGTGTTGAAACGGTCTGTCTCCCAGCCTTCATAATAGACCTTGAAGTTGTGCGGGTTCTCTGACGTTCCGAAACTGGTGCTGCGGTCTGACGGCTTGAAGCTGTAGCGGTTCACGGCTGCGTTGCCAATCAGACCTATTTCCCATTTTTCATTCGGGGTCCAGCTCATGTATGTCTGGTAGTCCAGGAATGACGGGTCGTATTCCCCTTTGGTGTCAAGGGTGCCCAGCAGGTAGCCTGTGGTCTTGTAGCGGACGCTGCCTGAAAAGCTGAACTTGTCATTGCCTGCGCCTATGAATGCGCTGGCGCCCAGCAGGCTGGCGCTAAGGACTGATTCGAACCCTTTGGGCTTGCGGTAGGTTATGTCCAGGACCGATGACATACGGTCGCCGTATGAGACACTGAATCCGCCGGTCGAGAAGCTTATGGATTCGACCATGTCCGGGTTGATGAAACTCAGGCCTTCCTGCTGTCCTGCGCGTACCAGCAGCGGACGCAGCACTTCGGTGCCGTTCACATAGACGCTGTTCTCGTCAAAGTTTCCGCCGCGCACGCTGTACTGGCTGCTAAGCTCGTTGTGGCTGCTCACGCCGGCCTGGGTCGATATTATGGATTCCACTGAACCGCCGTTCGGGTCCGCGTTGAAGCGCAGTCCGCTGGCGTTGATGTTCTGCATGCCGTCTGTCTGACGGCGCGTGTCGCTGACTTCCACGTCCTGGAACATGTAGTTGACGGACTGCATCATGATGTCAAGCCTGACCGTGTCGGACGGGCGGACCAGGGTCCGGCGGCGCGTTTCGTATCCTATCATGCGGAAGACCAGACTCACGGTGTCGCCGGGAGCGCTGACCCGGATTTCATATTCGCCCTTCAGGTTGCTCATGGCGGACTGGAAGGTGTGCTCCTCATTGACGGTGGCCAGTTCGACAGGCTTGCCGTTCTCATCGGATATGCGTCCGTAAACCACAATGCGTCTGGCCTGCACGGACACCGCCATGCAGACTGCAAGAAACAGGAATATGGTCCTGAGCATTTTCATTTGACTTATTAACGCGGAAAACCATGTTTTATTTTTAAATTCGCGGAATAAAAGGAAAAGAAGATGGAACAGTTCAGCAAACTTATACAGACGCGCCGCAGCATGCGCAAGTTTACAGAAGAGAAACTCACTGAGAATGAAAAGAAAATGCTGCTCAGGGCAGCCCTGATCTCACCCACTTCAAAGAACACCCGCGGCTGGGAGTTCATTGCGGTCGATGACGCGGAAACCCTCCGGAAACTGTCAGTGTGCCGCGAAATGGGGTCCGGATTCCTGGCCGAGGCCGCTTTCGCAGTAGTGGTTCTGGGTGACCCTACCAAAAGCGATGCCTGGATAGAGGACTGCTCCATTGCCGCCATCACCATGCAGCTTCAGGCCGAGGACCTTGGACTGGGCAGCTGCTGGTCACACATGCGCAACCGTTTCAGCGCTGACGGCATATCGACCAAGGAGACCATTCAGAAACTCTTTGGCGTTCCCGAACCGTACGAACCGCTCTGCATAATCGGATTCGGCCACAAGGGCATGGACCGCAAGCCATACGAGGACGACAGGATGCAGTGGGAGAAAGTACACACAAACAGGTTCTGATGAAGATTGCGCTGGTAGGGGCTGGCAACGTTGCCACATGTATGGGACCGCGGCTCAAGGCTGCAGGCCATGACATTGTGTGCGTCTACAGCCGCACCATTCAGTCGGCAAGCGTGCTGGCTGAAAGGCTTGGCGCCGTTGCCGTCACAGACCTTGCCGCCATGCCTCAGGCCGATGTGTACCTGACCATGCTGAAAGATGACGCCCTGCTGGCGCTGGCACCTGAAATCGTGAAAGGCCGTGACGGACTTTTCCTGCATACCGCCGGCAGCATACCCCTGTCTGTCTGGTCCGATGCAGGCGCCCGGAACTGCGGCGTGCTGTACGTCATGCAGACATTCTCCAAGACAAGTGTGATTGAATGGGACAAGGTGACCGCCTTCATCGAGGGGGCATCGGACTCAATCAGGGAACTGGCATCGGACCTGACTCCGAATGTGGTCAGCCTGAGTTCGGAAGGACGGCGCAGACTGCACCTGGCAGCGGTTTTTGCCAACAATTTCTCAAACCACATGTTCGCTGTAAGCCAGCGTCTGCTGGAGAAGGAGGGCGTGCCGTTCAGCGTCATGCTTCCGCTCATCAGGGAGGGCGTACGCAAGCTGGATACGATGAACCCGTCAGACGCCCAGACCGGTCCTGCCGTACGCGGTGACCGCAAAGTGGTGGACGAACACCTGTCACTGTTGGCCGACGAGCCGCGGTGGGCTCGGCTTTATGAACTGATTTCCAAAGACATAAACCACGAATTATGATAAACTACGACCTTTCAAGAATCAAGGCAATGGTGTTTGACGTTGACGGCGTTCTGAGTTGTGACGTCATGAACCTGTCACCGGAAGGGGACCCCGTGCGTACGGTGAACGTGAAGGACGGCTACGCCCTGCAGCTGGCTGTAAAGATGGGACTGAACCTGTGCATCATTACCGGTGCACGCGTAGAATCTGTACGCAAGCGTTTTGAAGGTCTGGGGATAAAGGATGTTTACATTGCATCGAGCGTGAAGATACGTGACTATGAGGAGTTTGTGGCCAAATACGGCCTTAAGTCCGATGAGGTCCTGTACATGGGCGACGACATTCCCGACTATCAGATAATGCAGCTGGTTGGATTGCCCTGCTGTCCCGCTGACGCATGCCCGGAGATACAGTCGCTGAGCAAGTATGTGTCACCGCTGGCCGGCGGCCGCGGCTGCGTGCGTGACGTGGTGGAGCAGGTGCTCAAGGTGCAGGGAAAGTGGCTCAGTAATGAAAAGGCTTTTGGTTGGTAATAATATGAATTTTCCGTACAGAATAGTTCTGGCATCCAATTCGCCCCGCCGCCGCGAACTGCTTGGCGGTCTGGGCATACCATTCACCACCCGTGTCCTGGACGGCATTGACGAGTCATGGCCATCGGACCTGAAGGGTGAGGACATCCCGCTTTACATATCCCGTGAGAAAGCATCGGCCTACAAGAGTTCAATTGCGCCCGATGAGCTTGTAATCACCGCAGACACAATAGTTTACGTTGACGGTCAGGTCCTTGGCAAACCGGTGGACGGGTCCGATGCCAAACGCATGCTCCGCCAGATTTCAGGCCGATGGCATGAGGTGATTACCGGTGTCACGCTGATGACCGCCGACCGCGAGCGCAGCTTTGCAGTGACCACCCGCGTGCGTTTCTGCGACCTGTCTGATGAAGAGATTGACCACTACGTCTCCGAATTTGCGCCCATGGACAAGGCCGGTGCCTACGGAATCCAGGAATGGATAGGCTACATAGGTGTCGAGCGTATTGAGGGCAGCTATTTCAACGTTGTCGGACTCCCGGTCCAGCGGCTTTACAGAGAACTAACCGATTTTTACAAAATATGAAAACCAAATCAATTCTAACCTTGGCGGCTGTCTGTGCCGCAATTTGCGCAAACGCGCAGAATCCGATAATCAGTACGATATTCACCCCGGACCCGGCACCGTTCGTGTATGGGGATAAGGTGTATCTGTTTGCAGACCATGACGAGGACGGACGCAACCGTGACTTCAACATGAAGGACTGGCTGCTGTTCAGCACTGAGGATATGGTGAACTGGACCTATGAAGGAACCCAGGTAACTACCGCCACATTCCCGTGGGCACGTCAGGGGCAGCGTGCGTGGGCGTCACAGGGCGTTGAACGTGGCGGCAAGTGGTACTGGTATGTATGCTGCAACAAGGCGGGCGGCGGTGACGTTCTGGCTGTAGCTACAGCTGACAGTCCCACCGGTCCGTGGAGGGATGCCATAGGCGGCCCGCTGTGTGAGGGCTTCGGATTCATCGACCCCACCGTGTTCATTGACGACAACGGCAAGGCATATCTGTTCTGGGGCAACAAGGGCCTGTGGTACGGTGAACTGAATGATGACATGATTTCGTTCAAGGACGGTTTCAAGGAGGTTCCCGGTTACCATGACCCCGCCTGTTTCGGCCAGCTGCAGTCCAAGATGAACTGGGCGCACGGCAAGGAGGAGATGATGACCCAGTATGAGGAAGGTCCGTGGCTCATGAAGCGGAACGGCACATATTACCTTTCATATCCCGCAGGCGGCGTTCCGGAACACATGGCATATTCCACTGCTCCCACCATTGACGGCCCGTGGACATACCGCGGCCGCATAATGGATGAGGCCAGCAGCTTTACAATCCACGGCGGCAACATAGAGTTCAAGGGCCGCAGCTTCATGTTCTACCACACCGGTGACCTGCCGGGCGGCGGAGGCTACAACCGTTCCGCAGCTGTCGAGGAATTCAAGTGGAACGATGACGGCTCATTCCCGTTCATCCCCCAGACCAAAGAAGGTGTGAAGACTCCAATAAAGAACCTTGACCCGTACAGCCGCGTCGAGGCCGAAACGCAGGCGCAGGCATCGGGCCTGAAGGTTGACCATAACGCCGGTACGGACCATTTCGTGACTGACATCCACAACGGTGACTGGATCCGCGTACGCTCTGTCGATTTCAAGGACTGCGGCCAGAAGGTGGTGACGGTGGTGGTGGGCAGTCAGAAGGGCAGCGGCACCATAGAATTCCACATTGATGGCATGGACGGCGAACCGTTCTGCAAGGTGCCCGTCAACACTGACAACGCCGGTTTCCCCACGGCGTCATTCACATATCTCATTGACACCAATGTGACAGGAGTACATGACGTGTATCTTGTCTTCAGGACCGATGTGGCCGAACCCTTCACCCTTGACTGGTGGAAGTTTGGAAGCCACGCAAACATGCCGCTTGTTCAGACACGTTTCACAGCAGACCCGGCTCCGGTGGTCATTGACGGCAAGGTGTTCCTCTATACACCCATGATGAGGACGGTGCCCGCGGCTTCCAGATGTTTGACTGGCTGCTTTATACATCGGACGATATGGTCAACTGGCAGGACCACGGTGCGGTGGCTTCACTTGACGACTTCAAGTACTACGACGGCAAGAACGGAGCCTGGGCGGAACAGGTGGTTGCCGCAAACGGCTGCTATTATATGTACTGTCCCATTCACGGACACGGCATTGGCGTGCTGGAGTCCATGTCGCCGTACGGCCCGTTCACCGACCCGCTGGGCGAGCCTCTGGTATGGCAGAAAGAGCACTGGGATGACATTGACCCTACTGTCTGGGTCGATGATGACGGCCAGGCATACATGTACTGGGGTAACCCGAACCTGTATTCCGTCAAGCTGGGCAAGGACATGACATCGCTTGCCGGTCCCATTGTCAAGCATCCCAAGATTCAGGACTATCAGGAAGGCCCCTGGTTCTGGAAGCATGACGGACACTACTACATGGCGTTTGCATCGACCTGCTGTCCTGAGGGAATAGGCTACGCAATGAGTGACGGCCCGGAAGGTCCGTGGGAGTACAAGGGTCACATCATGGACCACACAGTCCGTACGCGCGGCAACCATCCCGGCATTATCGAATATAAAGGCAAGAGCTATGTCTTCGGACTGAATTATGACATCATGCACCTGAAGACTTTCGCCCATGCCGAGCAGCGTTCGGTTTCCTGTGCTGAGATGCATTACAATGAGGACGGCACCATTCGGGAAGTGCCATATTTCATAGACAATGTGGTTGAACAGGTCAAACCTTTCAATCCGTACCGTCGTGTCGAGGCCGAGACCATGGCTTGGGGCTACGGGCTCAAGACCGACCGCTATGTTCCCGGTGATGAAAGCCAGCTGGATTACAATCCTACAAACATGTACGTACATGGCATTGACAACGGCGAGGTCCTGATTGTCCGCGGAGTGGATTTCGGCAAGAAGGGCGCCAGGACAATGTACGCTTCGATAGGCTCTGACGGCTATGGCTGCGTTGAGATTCATCTTGATTCCGAAGACGGTCCTCTGGCTGCCGTCATTCCCGTAAGCCCGACAGGCGGTGAAAAGGTGTTCAACACGTTTGTGGCCAAATTCAAGCCGCGCATAAAAGGCACCCATGACCTGGTCTTCAAGTTCACAGGTGTGGGCAAGGATCTGTTCACGTTTGACTGGTGGCGCTGCAAGTGACATGAAGGTAAGGCTGTTCAGAGTAAGGATATCAAGGTTGTGGAGCAGGATGCTCTGCACCGTTTCCGCTTTGCTCCTGCCTGTCCTGGTGTCGGGACAGAACATCCGGGAATATAGGGTCGCATACGGTTCTCCATATCCTGATTTTTCGAATTCATGGATAAGAACCGATACCTTCAACACCAGAATAATGGCAATGTACGGCGTGCCTGTTCCTGGTCCGGTTTTCAATGTCAGTGATTTTCCTTCAATGACAGAACCGGAACCGGCTGTGCCCCTGTTGGAGGTCGATGGTAACGAATGGATTGTCAGCCGTGACAGGTTGGAATCCTTTGACTGGAATAACGATTATGGCAATTTTGAGAAACTGGCCGCTCTGCTTGGTATCAGAAAACGTCAGATCAGGAGCGTCAATGTGCTGAAGGATGCCGATGCAACTGCCCTGTGGGGAGCCAAAGGCATGAATGGAGTCCTGCAGGTGACAACTAAAAGGTCCCGTTACAGGAAGGGCCAGCCGGCTGGAAAATGAACATAAGGAAAGCATCGGAAAAAGACATCCCCATAATCCGTGCGCTGGCGGACGTGTGTTTCCGCCATACTTATCGGACTATATTGTCATCGGACCAGATGGAGTACATGATGGAGTGGATGTACTCGGAACGCAGCCTGCACGAACAGATTTGTACGCAGGGACATGTGTATTATCTGTGTTATGACAAAGATAGTCCGATAGGCTACGTGTCCGTCAGCCGTGAAGGTCCGGACCTGTTCCATCTGCAGAAAATATACATTCTGCCCGACCGTCAGGGTGGCGGAGTGGGGCGCATCCTTTTTCAGACCGCCGTGGACCATGTGCACCGTGAGCATCCCGCCCCGTGCACCATGGAACTGAATGTCAACCGCAGCAACCCCGCCGTCACGTTCTACGAGCACATGGGCATGACCAGAGCCCGCCAAGGCGATTTTCCAATAGGATGCGGCTATTTCATGAATGACTACATCATGTCAATTCAGGTGTGTTGACATCGGACTTGATTCCGCCAAACAGTGACACACGCATCGCTGTTGTGGGGCTCCTGGCTGCGGTCCGTGAGTCTGACTACCCTGAAAACGGCGTGTCAGACTCAGGAAGGCAAGCTGCAGGGCTTGTGAATATGGTGGATGAGTCGCTGTTTGGCGGAAAACGTTACGCGTGAAAATACCGCTGCACCTGCGTGTCCGGCAAGTCAGTTCGTGCTTTTCCTGATTTCACTTTCCGGCAGCCGTGAAATGATGGCAATCTGGCGGAATGTCATTTGTCTTGTCCGTCTCAAATTTTGTGCAAATACCAGACGTTGTGCCGGCGTAAGGTGTCTGGCGCTCTTTTTCTCAAACAGAGCATAGCATACTTCTTCGGCAATTTTCCTTGCTTCAAGGTCGTCCAATGATATTCCATGCACTTTTGCCATTTTATTTGAAATGGTATCGCATTTCCGGTTGCCGTTTCCCATGAATACCCTGAATGCGTTGGCGGTTACGAAAATGTCTTCAAATTTTCTGATGTCAATGTAGTTGGACGGAAGAAGTATCCCATTTGAGACAAGCCATTCGTCCGGTACTTGTCGTCTGCATGCAAGTACTTTGCGCCTTTCACGTTCAGTCAGAGAACCGATTGTAACGGGGGCGGCTACGGTCAAATCGGACCTGATGAGCCAGATTGGAATGACGTTTCCTTTCCTGAAATACAGTGAAGCTGTGCCCCACAGGTAGTCTGACGGCAATATCCCTTTTCCGTCTTTTGTTGGTTGGATAATTGTGTAGACCGCGACATTCTGCAGGTAATCCTTGTCAGTAATGTGATACAGATCGCACTCAAGACGTACATTGTCAATGTCACCGCGTGTTCTGACTATATGGTGGCAGAGTGATGTTTCATACATGAGTTTGAAACGGACACATTCTTCCTTGCGGCCAAACAGCAGCATGTGCGGGTGTGTGTCTTCGATTGAAAATGACAGGACTGACACGTTGGTGTTTGCGGCACAGACGCCAACCATATTGAATGCCGCTTTGAAGTCCGATTCTGAAGTGATGAAATTGTGTGCGTCATTACCATTGCCAAAAAGATGATAATACTTCTCTTCTGTTTCCATAGTTAATTTGTTTGTCGGTTTCAGATTTTTTCAAATCATGGTATTCAAAGGTAATGCTATTTTGGGACAATAACCAAATGTTGTACATGCTGTTTTTCATGTGACGTTGGTCACCGGCCAAACAGTGACACACGTACTGCGGTCAGGAGGCCCCAAACTGAGGTCCGTGAGTCTGACTACCCTGAAAACGGCGTGTCAGACTCAGGAAGGCAAGCTGCAGGGCTTGTGAATATGGTGGATGAGTCGCTGTTTGGCGGAAAGAGGTGCGCGGAAAATACCGTTGCACCTGCGTGACGGGGGATTAGCGGGAGACGTGTCTGACAATGCCGATGCTGACCTCGTACAGCAGGTAGATGGGGACGGAGACAACCATCAGCGTGAAGATGTCCGTGGTGGGGGTGATTATGGCGGCAATGATGAGAATTATTACCACGGCGTGGCGGCGGTACTTTTTCATGAACGTGGAATCAATGACGCCAAGCTTTCCAAGGAACCAGGACAGGACGGGGAGTTCGAAGAGTATGCCCATCATGAGGGTCAGCGTTACCAGCGTGTCTGTGTATGATGCCAGCGTAATCATGTTGGGGACGTCTGTACTGACCTGGTAGGTGCCTAAGAAACGGAATGCCAGCGGGAAGATTATCAGGTAGTCAAGCACTACTCCCATCATGAACAGTACGTATGACCAGACTACGACTTTGGTGGAGCTTTTGCGTTCTTCAGCGTGCAATGCAGGTGACACGAAACCGTACAGCAGATAAAGAGTGTAAGGAAGAATTATTATCAGACTGACAAGGAACGCCATCTTCATGTGGATCATGAACTGGGCGGTCAGCGCGCTGCTGAACAGATCGACCTGGAAGTTCCGGATTCCGCCGGTGAGCGGAGCAATCCAGCGGTACAGTATGAAATCAGGATGGCTGGGGGCCAGAATAAGTCTGAACAGGGGTTCCTTGAAGCAGAATGCGGCAATGAAACCGGCCAGGGCGACTGCGAGAATGCGGAATATGACGTGACGCAGGGCTTCCAGGTGGTCCCAGAATGTCATCGGCTTGTCTTCAGGGACGGCCATAGGCGTGGATCATTCCTTCTTTTCGGGTGCGGAGTCATCGGCCTTGATTTCGTCCTCGACCTCCTTCATGCCCTCCTTGAAACTCTTCACGCCTTTGCCCATGCTCTTCATGAGTTCGGGAATGCGCTTGGCTCCGAACAGAAGCAGTATGACTAAGACAATGAGAATGACCTCTGGAGCACCCAATGCGAAAAGCGGAGTAAGTATCATAATGGCGAATGTTTTCTGCAAAAATAAGCCAATATGTGACAGAAGCCGAATTTTCGGACCTTTTTTTCATCTCCACGCGCGCGTGCGTTGGAAATGCCGTCCGAATTTTGTAACATTGCACTTCAAAACAAATCAATAGTTACATGCAACCCGATAATTTCTTCATTACAGGCATTCAGCAGATATGTGTAGGCACTACATCGGTCTATAATTCATGGAAGTGGTTCGCAGACATGTTCGGCGTGGATATCCGTGTCCTTGAGGACGATACCGTGGCCGAACGCATGCTTCCCTATACAGGCGGCCATCCCCGCAAGCGTCACGCAGCCATTGCCCTGAACCTTCAGGGGGGCGGCGGTTTTGAAATATGGCAGTATTCGGAGCGCAAGCCCAAACCGGCCGCGTTCGAGATTCAGGCCGGAGACCTTGGCATATTCTGCGCAAAGGTCAAGTGCCGCAACGTGGATACCGCGCACAAGTTTGCATCGGACCGCTGGGACAAGGTAAGCCCCATTGTGACCGCACCGGACGGAAGCCGCACTTTCTACATTGCCGACCTTGAGGGCAACTGGTTCCAGGCTGTTCAGGATGACTACATTCTGATTGATGAGGGCAAGGAGTTCGGCGGCATGATAGGCTGCATGATTGGTGTGACGGACATGGACAAGGCCCGCGTTGTCTATTCGGACATTCTGGGCTACAACAAGGTCATTTACAACGAATACGGCCATTTTGACGATCTGAAGCCCCTGCCCGGCGGTGACGGTGAGTTCCGCCGCACGCTGCTGACCTGGTCCGAAAAGAACAAGGGCGCGTTTTCTCCATTGTGCCCGACCGGTTACATTGAACTGGTCCAGTGTCGTGACCGTGAGCCGCGCAAGATATTTGAAGGCCGATATTGGGGCGACCCCGGCTTCATACAGATATGTTTCGATGTCACAAACATGGACGCCTTTGGCAAGTGGTGCGCCCGGCACGGGCATCCGTTCACCGTTGACAGCTGCCCTGACGGCAAGCAGTTCAACATGGGTGACGCATCGGGCCGTTTCACATACATTGAGGACCAGGACGGCTCTCTGATTGAGTTTGTGGAGACCTACCGCGTGTCCATAGCCAAGAAACTGGGCTGGTACATCAATCTGCTGTACCGCAAACGTGAAAGGCCGCTGCCAAAACTGCTTTTCCGTGCAATGAAATTCAACCGCAAGAAATTTGACTGATGGGCAATCTTGTTGACCTTATCAAGTCCGATGTCCGATATGCCGGCGCATTGAAAGCCTGCATGAACTGCGGCATCTGTACTGCAATATGTCCGGCTGCAGAATTCTATGACTATGATCCGCGCCGTATATGTGATACCGTCCAGCGTGGCGATGAACAGCAGATAGAAAAGCTTCTTCGTTCGGAAACAATCTGGTACTGCGGACAGTGCCTGTCATGCAAGCCACGTTGTCCGCGCGGAAACATTCCCGGAGAAGTAATAACCATTCTGCGCAAGGTGTCCCAGGAAATGGGCTACTACAAGGAAAATGAAATGGGCCGCCAGCAGATTGAGATAATGGAAGGGGTGGGACAGAACATCCTTGACATGGGTTACTGCGTCCATCCTGACCGCGTTAATCCCAAGAAACATCCTGAACAGGGACCTGTCTGGGAATGGTATGTGAAGAACATTAAGGAGGTGGCTCCAAAGCTTGGGGCCAACTATCATGGCAAGGGGCCGGGTGCACTGCGTGAGATAGAGCCCGAGACCATGGATGAACTCCGCAGAATTTTTGAGGTCACCGGAGGCATGGAACTCCATGACAACATTTTGAAAGACAAATAATGCCAGATTTCGGATTCAGCATAAAGAAGTCCCGCGGTGAGGACCTTGACAAGGTCTCTCTGGAGAAATACCGCCATCTGCTGGAGCGTGAGCCGTCGTTCAAGCGCTGCTTCCAGTGCGGCTGCTGCAGCGCCACCTGCTCGGCACGCCAGTTCACAGATTTCAGCATACGCCATATCCATACCGCTTTCCGTCGCGGAGACTACGAACCCCTTGAAGAGGAACTCAAGAAATGCATGCTTTGCGGAAAGTGCACGCTGGTCTGCCCGCGCGGCGTGAACCTGCGTTCACTCATAATCAACATGCGCCAGCTTCTTGACGAAACGCCGGTCGAAATCAAAAGGAGGAGAAGACAGAAATGAAGATACAGGCTTTTCCATACAATGATTTTGTGCTGCCGTTCCTGATAGGCACCATATTGATGTTCTCGATAATCATCTTCAAGTACATCAAATGGATAAGACGTTTCAGTGAAGAACAGCGTAAGGTGATCCGCGGCAACTGGTATTCCTGGAAAATATTCCCGGCAATCTGGGAAATGATCCGTGAAGGTCTGCTGCACGTGCGCATACTCAAAAAGAATCTGGTACTGGGCATAATGCACCAGGCTTTTGCTCTGGGCTGGTTCCTGCTGATTGTTGTGGGGGCCATTGAAAGCCGTGACGCATTCATCAGCCTGAACCATGAGCAGGACATTGAGACTGTCCGCGGACTTGAAGACCAGACCGGCTGGATTGTCACGGAAAAGGGGCTGGACAAGGATCCTGAAGATTTGAACGTGAAACGTTACCGTGTCGAGACCGAGTCCGGCATGGCCCGTATCCATTACAGACGTCCGTTCTATGTGGGCATATTCTACCGCTATTTTGTGCATGAGGCCCCGGCATCGTTCCGCCTGCACAGGAATTATGCCAACACGATGGACGCACTGCTCCTGTATGTGTTCCTCGGTCTTACTCTGGCCTTCATCAAGATATTCTATTCCCGCATGATGGGCATGCGCCGGACCACGAAACATACCATTGTGGACCGTTTTGCCAAGTTCTCCCTCTGGATGATCTTTCCGCTCAGGCTGCTGGCCGAATCAGTCACGGCATGTCTGTACGGCAACGGCGGGTTCTTCACGCAGGCCGTAGGCAATCTTTTTGATCCGATGATTGTGCGCGGTCTGGAGACATCGCTCTGGATGTTCTATTCGCTCATGCTGGGCGTGTTCTTTGTTACCATGCCGTTCACCCGTTACATGCATATCTTCACGGAACTGCTGCTTATTTATTTCCGAAAGATAGGTGTGAAGGAGGATGTAAAAAAGTCCGGTTACACATACATAGAACTGAACGCATGCTCACGTTGCGGCGTATGCATTCAGGGCTGTCCCATGGACAAGGTCCTTGGCAACCATGAAGTCCAGTCCGTATATCTGGTGCGCAGTATAAGGAATCAGGATTTCGGACGCCGGCTGAAGATGATTGCGGACAACTGCCTTATGTGTGACCGCTGCAGCGTGGACTGTCCGGTGGGCATAGACCTGAGCGCACTGAGACGTCAGACGCGTGACAAGGGACCAATAGATACGGTCGGCAACTATTCATATCTGAATGACGGCAAGCATCCGTTCAATGCCATAGGACGTGTAGCGTATTTCGGCGGCTGCATGTCACATCTCACTCCTGGAATAACAGAGTCAATGGAACGCATATTCCAGGCATCGGGCCAGCGTTACTGGTATATGGACAAGGACGCTTCAATCTGCTGCGGCCGTCCTCTACAGCAGCAGGGCTTCACGAACCAGGCCGCCGAACTCAGGCAGAAGAACAGGGAGATGATTGAAAAGTCCGGCGCCACAATGCTTGTCACATCATGCCCAATCTGCTATCAGTCCTTCAAGAAGGATTACAACCTTGATATTCCGGTCCTGCACCACACAGAATACATTGACATGCTTATCAGTGCCGGCAAGCTGAAAGTACGTCATGATGACCGCAAGGTGTCATATCATGATCCCTGTGAGCTTGGGCGCGGCTGTGGCATTTATGACGAGCCCCGTAATGTGCTGAGTACGGTCACCAACCTGCAGAAGACAAAATATCAGAGAGAAAAGAGTGTATGCTGCGGCTTCAACCTTGGCAATACAAAACTGAGCGTTGAAGAGCAGACTAAGATTAGGAACGCATCACTTGAGAATCTGACTTCAAAGCCAATCGATGCCATTGCTACGGCTTGCCCCATGTGCAAGAAGGCCTTCCAGCGTTCCACAACCCAGTACACAGTCCGTGACATTGCTGAGATTGTGGCTGAAAACATTATAGACTGAAGACTATGAACCGATATTGGAACGAATATCAGAAGGCAATAGCCGATGACCGCTTCTTCTACGAGAGGAGCTGCATACGCCAGACCTTTTTCCCAGGGTCCGAGACTGCCTTCCTGAGAATAATGAGAGAGGAACTGGGCAAGGATGTGTATGATGATTTCCGTCAGCACACCTGCACCGGAATTGGTTATCATGCCGATGTGGTGCCCCTGGAGACCACAATGACCGTGGTGGCGCGTCTGTTCTCACTCATGACGGAACACGGATATGAGAATTACGTGCCTTCATGCGTGACATCGTTCGGCGTGTTCACGGAAATGATCCACATGTGGCAGGAACATCCCGAACTGCTGGAGAAGACCCGTGAAAACCTTCTCAAGGCAACGGGGCGTGAGTTCAACATTCCAAAGAACCTGGTCCATCCGTCAGATCTGGTTTACAAGTTCCGCTTTGAACTGGCCGGCAGGATGAAGTACCGTCTGGTGAACCGTTTCACAGGCAAGCCGCTGCGTGTCGTGGAGCACATAGGCTGCCATTATGCAAAGATATTCCCGGACAAGGGAGTGGGCAAGGCCGAATTTCCGTATGTGCTGGCCGGCATGATTGAGGCCTGGGGCGGTGAGGTCGTTGATTATCCGGAGCGCCGTCACTGCTGCGGATTCGGATTCCGCCAGTATCTGGTGCAGGAGAACCGCGGCTACAGCATATCGAACACCAAGAAGAAACTGGAATCGATGGAACCGTATGAACCGGATTTCATTGTCACAAACTGTCCCGGATGCACTCTGTTCCTGGACAGGTGGCAGTACACCATTGCTGAAATGGAACACAAGACATACGACCGTGAAGGCTACGGCATTCCGGTTCTGACGTATGAGGAAATGACAGGCCTGCTGTTGGGATACAATCCCTGGGAACTGGGTCTGCAGATTCACCAGGTGCAGTGCGAACGCCTGCTTGACAAGATAGGCATACCTTATGATCCCAAGCAGAAGTACAATGCTGCCAGTGGAAAAATTTTGCGTGCACCTGAAAAACCTGAAAATCTGTTGGTATGAAGAAAGTTGCTATCATAGGAGCCGGACCTGCCGGCATTGAAGCTGCCGCCGCACTGGCAAAGATGGGTGTGGCAGTGGTGCTGTATGAAAAATCTGAAACTCCGCTCAAGAATCTTCAGGACAAGGCCTTCCTTTTCCCGAACTTCCAGCCAGCTCAGGAGATTGCCGATGACCTGGCCGGCAAGCTGCTGACCGATGGAATTACTGCGGTCTTCGGTACCGATATAACCGATGTAAAGTGGCTTGGAACAGAGTGGAAACTGTTTGATGCCAAAGGACAGACATACGTGGCCGATGCTGTGCTCATTGCATCGGGCTATCAGGTCTTTGACGCTCACCGCAAGGAGGAACTTGGCTACGGCATTTACAAGGGTGTCATAACTTCACTTGAAATGGAGTCTATGATAAGACACCAGAAAATTCTGAATGCATCGGGTGACGAGCCCAGGAACATCACATTCCTGCAGTGCGTGGGCTCACGTGATGAAAAGTCAGGCAACAACTACTGCTCCAAACTATGCTGTGTCACGGCCGTCAAGCAGGCCATTGAGGTACGCAAGCAGCTGCCCAAGTGTGAACTGTCAGTGTTCTATATGGACCTGAGAATGTGGGGACAGGGTTTTGAGGAGATGTACCGTACTGCCCAGGAGAAATATGGCGTGAACTTTATCCGTGGCCGCATATCCGAGGCTGCCGCCACTTTTGACAGTCGTATCCAGTTGAAGAGTGAGGACACCCTGATGGGCCTGCCGCTCAAGATGACATCGGACCTGCTGGTTCTCATGGTCGGCATGGAGCCTTCATGCGGAACGCGTGCCATTGGTCAGTCCTGTGACATTTGCGGAGACTACGGTTTCATACGCACAGTCAGTCCGCACCTGTATGACAATGCCACAGACCGTCCCGGACTGTTTGCAGCCGGTACCTGCAAGCGCCCCATGAGCGTGTGGGATTCAATCAACGATGCCCGTTCTGCAGCAGTAGCAATTAAGGACTATCTGGACACGCTCTCCTAATGCACAACAGGGACTGTCCCCGTTGTGCAGGGACTGTCCCCGTTGTGCACTTTCTGACTGAAGATGAAGATAAAGATAAAGGCATTCTTATTTGTCCTGTTGCTTGCGCAGCCCATCCGGGCGGAACGTCAGGCCGAAAAGCTTGACCATGGAATGACAGTGGCTGTGGTTGACGGCGGAATGCTGGTCAGCTGGCGCAGTCTGGATACTGACAGACCGGAAAATAAAGTTTCAATTTTCAGGGATGGAAAACGTGTGGCTGAATTCAAAAGTGACGAACCCACCTGCTGGCTGGATAAAGAAGGTACGGCAACATCGGACTATGTGCTGTCAACAGGAAGAAGAAAAGTCAAAGAAAAGCCTTTTCTGGTATTTGCAGATACTGTCCGCGACCTCAGTTCGGGGGTGCTATGCCCATACAGGAAACTGACATTGAGGCTTCCAGCAGACGGCAGTACTCCTGACAATGCACATGTAAGGTACAACGTCAATGACATGAACGTGGGTGACCTTGACGGTGACGGCCGATATGAACTTGTGGTCAAGTGGGATCCTGACAATTCCAAAGACAATGCCCATTCAGGTTACACGGGAAATGTGCTTATAGACGCATACCGCATGAATGGAGATTTCATGTGGCGCATTGACTTGGGCCGGAACATTCGTGCCGGTGCACATTATACCCAGTTCATGGTGTTTGATTTCGATGGAGACGGTAAGGCCGAAGTTGCCATGAAGACATCGGACGGAACGGTTGACGGACAGGGGACTGTCATTGGTGACTCAAAGGCCGACTACCGCAATCAGGAAGGACGCATTCTTACCGGAAACGAATATCTGACTGTGTTTGAGGGTGAAACCGGACGTGCGCTGACAACCATAGACTATTATCCGCCACGTACCATAACAGACAGGTGGGGTGACAATTACGGTAACCGTTCGGAACGCATGCTGGCCTGTGTGGGCTTCTTTGACGGTGAACACCCAAGCCTGGTCATGTGCCGCGGCTATTACACCAATGCTTATGTTGTCGCATACGACTTTGACGGAAAGAATCTCTGTCAGCGCTGGGTGTGCAAGGCCGAATCGAAGTCCGATGCCCTGTACGGTCAGGGTAATCACAACATATTTGCGGGTGATGTCGATCTTGACGGAAAGGATGAGATAATATACGGCGGTGCAGCCATTGATGATGACGGCACTGTATTGTATTCAACAGGTCTGGGGCATGGCGATGCCGGACATCTTGGCGACCTTGATCCTGATGTTCCGGGACTGGAGTTCTGGGATGTGCATGAGGACAAGAATGTACCATACAGCGATGAACTGCGTGCTGCAGACGGCCGCATATTGTGGGGTAGTCCGCAACGGGGGAAGGACAACGGCCGCGGTCTGGCTGCAGACATTGATCCACGTTATCCGGGCTATGAGATGTGGAGCAATGCCAGCGGCGGCATCCACAGCTGCAAGGGTGAACTCATATCGACGGTTAAGCCATCGGTCAATTTCCGCATCTATTGGGACGGAGACCTGCTTGACGAACTGTTTGATCACACCATAGAAAAATGGAATTGGGAGACAGGACGCATGGATTGTCTCTTCTCGTTCGAAACAGATGGAAGATTGCTCAATAACGGAACAAAAGCCAATCCATGCCTGCTTGCCGATCTGGCCGGTGACTGGCGTGAAGAATTCATAGTACGCCGGAATAATGGAGAAATCTGTATTTTTACAACACCATATCAGACAGAACACCGTGTGACCTGTCTCATGCAGGACCCGGTGTACCGCTTGTCCGTGGCAACCCAGAACGTGGCATACAACCAGCCGCCACATCTTGGCTATCTTTTGAACAGATGAGAAAAAAGAGGATGACTTTTTTCAGTCACCCTCTTTCTTTTATTTTCAATAGTATGTGTTCCTTGCTGTTTCCTGAATCAGTTCCGGTTTCAGCGGACCGGCAGCAGACCGCAGGGGTGCTCTGGTCTGCGCATTCCCATTGTATTCATAACCAGGCAGACAGATTATTACAACTTCTGACTGATCATAATAACTGAAACAGTAATTGGTTCCACTGATTCTTATCATTGGAGCAATTTGAAAAACGCCGGCCGATATCTGTTTGTTGAGATAGGAGTAAGAATAATACTCAGGGTTGTCATAAATGTCACCGCTTCCATGATGGTATATCAGAGGATTACCTTCCTGCGTGAATCCCAGATATGATGCACCGTTGTAGAAATCCTTGAAGAACACATAAGTTCCGTCAGAAAAGTCCTTTGTGTAGAATTCTATATAATCGGACTCAAGGCCATTGTAGCAATATGCCCAGTAATAATTGTTCCACCAATCCCTGTATGGGTTCGATACGCGATATATGGGTCTCCCTGTCTTTTCCTGAAGAATTTCCACGGTTGAACTGTATGAAACATAGCCGCTGTTAAGGGTGAAAGCGCTGATTATGTTGTCATGGAATGTACCAGATCCGATGCTGGTAAATTCGTATTCACCTCCGGTTGCGGCATATCCTCTTGTAAATCCTTCCTGTCCGTAAAGGTTTTTGGCATACAATAATATCGTATAACGGGTGTCAGGCTGGAGACCTGTAATCTGAACTTTTTTGCCTGAAGCCAACGATGAGATGTCTCCTCCTGTGCTGATGCCATTATTGATGGTATATGACATGCAAGAATCCGGATTCAAGGCGGATATTTGAGCTTCATCAAGTATGACATATCTTACAATTTCTGCTGCTTCCACTTTCACAGTCATATCTATTTCCAGAGGATTGTTTTCATTCACTGTGGCTGACAAGATGACCGGTTCGCAGTAAGGTGCTTCATCGCCGGGTGCAACATATCCTATCATCCGGTAACTGTATCCGTAGTAGTACTCTCCGTCAGCGTAGTTGCAGTCTCCTGCGGCAAGTACAGTGTAAAGACCCGTACTCCTGCCATTCATTGAATATGAGTAGTGATTGTCTCCATAGTTCTCATTTGTGAAAAAGTATTGGCTTGCGTGTGTGCCGGCCATTGTCTGGTATATGTCATCCATATAAATGTCGGTACCTTCCAATATTGATATACCGAAATTCCTGTTGTCCATAGCTGCCTGTACAGAATTCCATTCGTATTCCGGAATGTAATCGATACCTCCGGGATAGTAATACACGGGGTATCTTACGTGTCCGGGAAGAGTCAGGGAAGATCTGCCGTAATAATTTGTGGTCCAGCGGTTGCCGTCGCTCCATTTCAGATAGAGTATGGAACCGAATTGCCAGCATCCTTCATAATCTGAATATCCGTAAATGTCAAAATCGTATCCATTTTCGTAGCATGTAGATTCCGGCCTGATTTCTCCATAAGAACTGATTATACCTGTTGAACTGCCACTTTCAATATAGGCTTTCTGGTCATCCGATGCATTCACAATGATAGCTGCACCTTCTGAGTAACTTAACTGATAATTGACCAGTTCCTGACGGATAGGCAGGTTCTTGTAGGGATTCATGATCATGTAGCGTCCCGGTACAGATTCATCTTCATATACATCTACATCCATCTCATAGTGTGGAATTCCAAAAGTGGATGCCAGAATGTCATCCAGCCATTTGCCCGTTCCAAGGTATCTCCAACCGTCCATCTGGCCGCCGTTGGTGAACTGCAGGTCGTTGTCAGGAAGCCAGTCGTTTATTGTGGCTGAGAAATCTGTGAATATGTTTTCATTTGTCAGGGTGACTCTGGCGTTTGCCTGATATCCGGCCTTGAAATTGAATGCAGATGGCAGGGTGTATGTAATCTGTTCCCCGTTTTCTGTCGTTACAATGAGCTGCGGCTGTGAAGTCTGAGGCGGCAGAATCAGAATCCAGGACTGGGTGCCATCGGCACTGACCGGACATGCTTTGATTGTCCCGCGTGTCCCGCATGGTGAAGTCTGGTCTCCGGATATGGTGCACTTGCCATACACGTCTGAAAAATAGACATCCTTTATGGTCTTGTCAGAATTGTTGGTAATGTTAATCTGTACTTTGCTCAGCATGTGGTTGACATTGAACCTGACCACGTTGTTCGGAGCGGCAGTTGTACCGGCCATCATCAGGTCCGATGCGGTGTATAGCTGGTGGGTGGTCTGGTCTGCGTTGACCGTGAACTCATAATTGCTCATATCCTGCGTCATGTCTGCCTTGTACGGATAATACAGACGGAAATCCGTACTCTGACTCTGACCGTCGGCCCAGCTTATCGGATTGTCCGATGTCAGTGAACCGTTGGAATATACATATTTCCTGACACCAGAGTTTATCGGACTCATGGCAATGATGGCAACCTGATCGCCATTTTCAAAGTTTGTGTCTGTAGCTCTTACAGAATATGTGCCGATGGTGGCCTGAAAATCAACTGCATTGTCTTTGGCCGGCAACTGCATTTCCTGCTGGCTGCATGATACAACAGCCAGTATACATACTGATAGAGAAAGTATTTTCTTCATTTCAGAAAATGATTATTGTTTGACAAAATCCATAGAACCACCGTTGTTCCAGTCATTGATGCTCAAGGAGAATTCAACAGGTTCCTCTTTCCCAGGGTCCGATGTGGTGTCGATTACCAGAGGGTCATTCTCATTATCCCACTGGTTGCCGGCATCGAACGTAATTTGAGAATCAAGGACAAACGTCTTGTAAGTGCCGTCCTTCATATTGACCCTAATTGATGGTCTGGCTTTCTGCGGTGCTATGAGGACTGAATAATATGTTTCTGATTCCGATGAAACATACTGCCCTGCCTTTATTGATGTGGTGACGGATGTTGAGAGAGAAACCTCTCCTTTGGCCAGATTCACTGACGTGCTGGCGCTTACACCGCTGACGGTGACAGATTCAATGTCAGATCCGCTGCGGTTTTCGAAATACAGTGCAAGCCGTACCATTTTGTGGGAGAAGCTGAATGTAATCTGATTCTCCCTTGAAGTCAGTCTCAATGAGGCAACAACAAGGTCCGATGCCTTGACAGCAGCTTCCGTACTCTGGTCTTCCATTACAGTGAATGTGCCGGATCCGGTCTGGTATGCACCTGAATATGGGGAATATGCGGCAAATGTGATGCTTGACACCTTCTTTGCAAGGTCCCATCTTACCGGCTGGGAACACTGCAGTGTGCCATCCTGACTGACTGAAGCCAGGAGGTTGTCTGCATTGACGGGGCTGCCGGCAAAAATACCGGCCTTATCTCCCGGCTCAAGCATCCTTTCTGTTTTCCACAAGTTCACATCGTACTTGAATGTGATGGAGGACAACTCCTCCTGCTGTTCTTCAGACAGGTCGCTCAGGTTTCCCACCTGGTCACATGAACACAGGCAAAGCAGTATGGCGGCAATGTGCAAACATGTATTCTTCATGTCACAAAAATAACCAATTATTATGGTCTGTAGGACGTTAGATGAAAAAAGACAGGAAAGCCGGCCGGCTTTCCTGTCTTTTCCATAGAACTTATTTTTCAATCCAGCCAATCACTTCACCCTTTGCAACAAGAGCTCCGTGTTCCTTTTCGACTGCTGCAATGTGGCAGTCTTCTGCTGCTGTTATGTTCTCTATGAAACTTGCACCTGTTTCCTGAATGGCGCACATCCAGTCGCCCTTCTTGAACTGCTTGCCGTAAGGCGGATTGCAGGACTGGTCAACATAGTCAAGATCCCAGATTACGCGGCCCTTGACCGGAGCTTCAATGGCTTCGGCGTCCGGATGCAGAATGGCGCGCTTGTCAGCGGCAGTAAAGTGCTTGACGGGTGCGCCTGCAGTACCGGCCTGAGCCTTTTCCATGCGTGCCATGAGGTCCTTGTTGAACTGGTCCTTTGCCTGACCTGACTTGTATTCGCGGTACTGTTTTTCGTGCATTGCGAATTCGAACAGTTCTTCATCGTCCTGACCGCGGTCCCAGCCGTTTTCGGCCATTTCCTTCTCAAAGCGGGGAAGTTCGTCGGGGTAGAGTACCTGAGGATCATCGGTGTAGAATTCCTTGCCCTGCTCCTTGGCAAGAGCAATGATTTCAGGAGCCAGTTCGCCGGGCAGCTTGCCTGACTTGCCCAGTACCATGCCCCACATGGCGGGATCCATGCGTGTGAAAGGCTTCTCGTCCATTGACTTTGAGTACAGGTTCATAAGGGCTGCGTTCTTTACGTACTGGCTGAACGGGGTAACCAGACACGGTGTTCCCAACATTGGCCATATGCGCTGGACCTCATCGAACAGTTCGACCAGAAGTTCGTCTTCGGACAGTTCCTTTTCACCTTTCTTCTTAAGGTTGGTGTTGATGGCTGCGTGCATGCCTTTCAGGTCTGCCATGAGTGAACCCATCATGCCGCCGGGAAGGCCGCAGCCCACCAGCAGTGAACTCATCAGTGAGTTCTTGGGGTCAATCCAGTAGCCCAGGAAGTCGTCCATGAAGCTCTGTGTAAGGCTGCGTGCCTCCATGTAAGCCTTCATGTTGATGTCCTTGACCAGGAAACCGGCATCCTTCAGCATGGACTGTATGGTAATTACATCGGGATGGACCTTGCCCCATGACAGCGGTTCCATGGCAACGTCAAGAACGTCACCTCCGGCCTTTGCAACCTCAAGCATGTTGGCTACTGCAAAACCCGGACCGTTGTGGCCGTGGTACTGTATGATGATGTCCGGGTGCTGTGACTTGATTGCGCTGACAATCTTGCCCAGCATTGCGGGACGGCCAATTCCGGCCATGTCCTTCAGACAGATTTCCTGTGCGCCGCCTTCAATGAGCTGTTCGGCCAGATTGATGTAATATTCTGCGGTATGTACCTTTGAATATGTGATGCACATGGTGGCCTGAGCCGTCATGCCTGCCTGCTTTGCCCACTTGATTGAAGGTATGATGTTGCGCGGGTCATTCAGTCCGCAGAAAATGCGTGTGATGTCAACGCCCTGGGCATGCTTCACCTTGTACATGAGCTGGCGTACATCGGCGGGAACGGGGTTCATGCGCAGTGCGTTAAGGCCGCGGTCCAGCATGTGGGTCTTGATTCCTGCTTCGTTGAAAGGTTTCGTGAAAGTGCGTACGGCCTGATTCGGATTCTCACCGTACAGAAGATTGACCTGCTCCATGGCACCGCCGTTGGTTTCAACGCGGTCAAAGCAGCCCATGTCAATGATTACCGGAGCAATCTTTGCAAGCTGGTCCTTGCGGGGTACATACTTGCCTGATGACTGCCACATGTCACGGTAAACAAGACTGAATTGGATTTCTTTTTTCATAATGATATGTTTTTCTAAACTCTTTTACATTGGGTTGATGGAACGTGCAATCCTTGCGCACAGTCCGGGGAAAAAGCGCTTTATATAGACCATGAGCAGTTCCTTGCGGCCTACCAGCACTTCACGCTTCCGGCGGTAAACGGCGCGGACAATCCTGCGTCCGGCTTCATCGGGGGTACACCCTCCGGCCTGTCCGGCGTCCATCTTTGCATGCTGCTTTCCGTCCTTTTCAAGCGCATAGAACGAAATGCGTGTCTGGACACGTCCGGGACAGACAATTGTCACACGGATGCCAGCCTTGTAGTATTCGGCCTGAACGGTCTCGAAAAATCCGTACAGGGCGTGCTTGGATGATGAGTATGCGCAGCGCAGAGGGAATCCGAACCTTCCGTTTATGCTTGTGGTGACAACCAGCTGGCCTCCGCCGCGCTCAATCATGCGCGGAAGAATGACCTTGGTCATGAGCACCGGAGCAAAATAGTTTATGTCCATCACCTTGTTGATGACACGCATTTCGGTGTCACATGTGGTGCCGCGCTGGCTTATGCCCGCGTTGTTGTAGAACACGTCAATGGAACCGAACACGTTCCAGGCCTTGTCGGCAAGTTCTTCAACCTGATCTTTCCTTGACAGGTCGAAGGGCAGGGCGACAGCCTTGGGCGAACCAAGTTCCATGCATCGGTCTGCAACTTTCTTGAGCAGATCATCTTCAAGTGCGGTAAGGACAAGCTTTGCACCTTCCTTGGCAAAACTGTAAGCGGTGGCCTCACCTATGCCCGATGAGGAACCGGTTATCCAGACTACCTTATCCTGAAACTTATTCATTTGTCAATTGCCTGTTTGAACCAAAGTGCGCGCTCTGAACCTTCACCGGTGTTGAGCATAACCAGATCTCCGTCCTTGAATCTGCCTTCCTCCAGAGCCTTGAAGAATCCGGCAATGCACACGGCCGATGCCGGGCCCATATATACTCCTGCGTTTTCCTTTACGAAACGTCCTACCGTCTCAAGGCCTTCTTCCTGTATGCGCAGGAATCAACCGCCGCTGTTCCTGACAATGGGACCTACAAGCGGATACATGCCCGGCGTGCCGGCTGTCAGAATGGAAATGCGCGTATGCGGGGTGACTGACGGGAACTTCCTGTTCCAGCCTTCCGGGAATCCGTTCTCAACAGCCCATTCCCATGCCTGTACCATAGGGTCACAGGTGTCCTGCTGGACAAGCAGCATACGCGGCATCTTATACTCGGGATAGGCCGATGCAATCTCACGCATGCCCTTTTCAAATGCGATGGGGCTTGTGCCGCCGGCTACGGCCTGCATATAGACATCGGGTATCCTGCCCAGCTGGCGCAAGCATTCAAATACAAGTGTCTTCTTGGCTTCAACGCGGATGGGGTCTATGTTTCCGGCCGATATCATGACGTTATGCGTCTTGTGGAATTCGGCAGCCTCGGCCTTTGCCTGACCGTATCCGCCATCGGACACGACCAGATTCTGGCCTGTGGCGCGTATGGCGTCCTGCGATTCCTGATACATGTCATGCGGGGCGAATATGTCAAACTTCACTCCGGCCTTTGCCAGATATGTGGCGTATGCGGTTGCTGCGTTTCCGGTCGATGCAAGGCAGTATTCCTTGACGCCGTGCTTTTTGAACAGGGTGGCTGCAAGTGATGCGGCTATGTCCTTGAATGTGCCTGTACCCCCGTTAAGGTCATTGCGGCAGACGACAACTTTGATGTCCTTGTCGTAGTTGTCCTTTGCGTAGTCGCTCAGAAACTTCCATTCTTCAATTGGGACTGCACCTTCACCGCAGGACACGGTCTCATCGGACTCTTCAAGCGGAAGGAAGGGCAGGTAATGGTAAAGGTTGCTGACGTCCTGACCGGGGGCGCAAAGGGTGTCAAGCAGACGGTAATCCCGGTCATAGACCACCTCTGCATGATTGCTTCCGCATTCACACAGCTGGTCCTGACTGAACCACGCGGCAAAGTCGCCGATGACCTTTCCGCACTTTTTGCAGACTAACCTGTAACCCATTACTTTGATTCGTGGAGACGCTTGAATACGTTCATGTCCTGGATTCCGCCCTCGTAGTAGCCGCTGTCAAGTTTCTTCTTGACTTCCTTGAATACCTCTATGGTACGTGAAACGTGGTCAAGAGTATGTGCGGCTGTCGGGATTATGCGCAGCATGAGCTGGCCCTTGGGGATGACAGGATATGTTACGATTGAGCAGAATATGCCGTAGTTCTCACGCAGGTCAACAACTACATTGGTGCCTTCGTTCACGCCGCCTTCAAAGAATACGGGTGTTACAGGTGATTCTGTCACGCCGATGTTGAAGCCTTCGGCCTTGAGACCGCCCTGCAGGGCATTGACAATCTCCCAAAGGTGTTCGCGGTATTCCGGATGGGCCTTGATAAGGTCAAGACGCTTCTGGTTTCCGATGACCAGTGGCAGAGGCAGTGACTTTGCATAAATCTGTGAACGCATGTTGCATTTCAGGTGGTCAATTATTTCAGGCTCTGAACTTACAACACCGCCAATAGAAGCCATGGACTTTGCGAATGCGTCAAAGATGACATCAATCTGGTCAATGACTCCGTAGTGTTCTGCTGTACCGCGGCCGTTTGCACCCATGGTACCGAAACCGTGGGCATCATCAATCAGTATGCGGAACGGATATTTCTGCTTGAGTTCCACAATGTCGGCAAGATGTCCGCAGTCACCGGCCATGCCGAACACACCTTCTGTGATGACCAGAACGCCGCCGCCCTGTTCGTCAGCCAGCTTGCAGGCGTTGTTCAGCTGCTTTTCAAGGCTTTCCATGTTGTTGTGCTGGAAAGCGAAGCGCTTGGCAAGACTCAGGCGCATGCCGTCCAGGATGCATGCGTGTGATTCGGAATCATATACAATCACGTCGCGACGGCTTGTCAGAACGTCGATTATTGAAATCATTCCCTGGTAACCGAAGTTGAGGCACAGGCCTGCGGGTTTTCCTACGAATGCTGAAAAGTCATTTTCGAACTTGATGTGGTAGTCTGTGTTGCCGGACATCATGCGTGCGCCCATAGGTGCACCCAGGCCGAACTGTGCGGCGGCATCGGCATCGGCCTTGCGTACTTCCGGATGGTTTGCAAGTCCAAGGTAGTTGTTGAGGCTCCAGTTCAGGACCGGTTTGCCGTTGAATTCCATTTCGGGACCTATTTCTCCGACAAGGCGGGGAAACATGAAATAACCGTCACCAATACCCTGATACTGTCCGAGAGGGCCGGGGGTAGCCTTAATTCTCTCAAAAATGTCTTTGATCATACTGTAAGGAATCTATTGTTTGTATTTTGCTTATTCTCAATAATTTGTGAATCGGTCACAATTTGATTCACGAAAATTTGTGCAAATATACAAAAATGCGAATCAAAACCTATTTAAAAAAGGTTATAATTAGGGCCTTAATGATGATTTTTGTGAATAAATATTCAGTGTTTCCGAATATTATTGCATGGATCCTATAAGCAGGAATACAAGTCCGATGAGAACAAGCACCAGATCGACGGCTTTGCTCCTGAGATTCTTCTCCTTGAAAAGAAGTGCGCCGCAAAGGAATGAGACGATGACACTGCTGCGGCGTATCATTGAAACGATTGAAATCATGGAGCGGCCCGATGTGAGCGAATAGAAGTAGGCGTAATCGGCAAGGGTCAGGAAGACCGAAATGAGAATGATGCTCCATTTCCACTGGAACGGGGTGGTGTTCTTCCTTGTGGGCCACCACAGGGCAAACAGGATTACGGTCATTAGCAGCAGCTGGTAGAAATTGCTCCATGACTGGACGAACATGTTGTTGAAACGTCCAAGCAGGTATTTGTCAAACAGGGCGCTGACGGCTCCAAGCAGGGTTGCCATGACAACGCAGAACACCCACCGGTTGCGTACAAAGTTTATACCTTCCTTCTTTCCGCTCACGGAGAGCAGGTAGAATGAGAAGATGGCAATCAGGACGCCAATCCACTGGTACACGTTCAGTCTTTCACCGAACAGCAACAGTCCGCCCAACAGCACTATGATGGGGCGTGTGGCATTGATGGGGCCGAAGAGTGTGATGGGCAGGTGCTTCATGCCAAAGTACCCGAACACCCAGGAACCCAGCACAATGGCGGCTTTAAGAAATATGAGTTTGTGCAGTTCCCAACCGGCACTGGGAACATAGAACATGCTGCCGTCCAGCACGCCTGTCCTGGCTGACAGCAGTGTGAACGGCAGCATGAAAAGACTGCAGAAAAGGGTGTGGAGCCACAGGACAGGAATTACCGCATTGTCCTTGAGAGACTGTTTCTTCGCTACGTCATAAAACCCCAGAAACAGGGCGGAGAAGAGCGCGAAACCTAACCACATTTCCCTGTTGTGCTATATCAGAACTTGTAGCTCAGACCTACACCCAGGATTTCCTTGAACTGGACGCGTGCGCCATGGATTCCGCCGTCTTCATCAATGTACTTGATGTCATCGTCATACTTGAGTGAGGACTGGAATGTGACTGTTATCAGTTTTGACACGTTAAGACCCAGCAGAAGGTCCCAGTTCACGTCAATGTTGCCGAAAGAGTCGTCATAGGCGGTGAAGAGGTCCAGGGTGGACTTCAGTGTCAGCTTGCCGTTCATCAGATTGTCATAGTTGGCTGTTGCCTTGACTGTGGAACCCAGCTGCGGACGTACCTTCACGCCGGCATCAATGCCGTAACGTTCAGAGAACAGGGTGTCAGCCACCATTGTCAGCTTTCCGGCAACCGGTGAATAGTATATTGCAATGTTTGCGTTGGGCTTGTAGTCAATACCGACTGATACGTTGAGGTATGCCGGGGTCCAGAACTTTGAAATCAGGTCCTTGCCGTCAGTCTTGTACTGGAAGCCGTTGGCCATCTGTGTCTTGAAGTCCAGAAGTGCCGCATAATAAACCTTCTCTGTAATCTGATGGCCGAACTTTGAGGCAAAATTCAGTTTGTCCACATTCTTGCGCAGTCCGTTCTCTGTCGTGTGGTAAAGGCCGTAGTTGGCATCCAGGTCATTGGTCCATGACACCTTGCCCTTGTTGTAGTTCATTGATGCGTTGAAATAAACGTTTCCTGCAATTGAATTCTCACCGCCCTCACTCCAGTTGGTGAATGATGTCTGTGAAAAGTTCACGCCGGTCAGGCCGCTGTGGGTCCATGCAGATTCTTCCTGAGCTGATACGGCAACAGGCAGAAGTGCTGCAAGAATGAAAAGTCTTGTCTTCATAAATATCGTGTTTTGTTGTTTCTTGGCCGCAAAGATAATCATTTTTTCTCTATTGCACGTCTGATTAAACAGCATGCTGTGGCCACTATTCAATTCTTTCCAAAACAAAGGAAGTAGATACCGATGTTTTATACATCTGTGAATAAAGTATTGGGATGTACTGCTTGCGAAAAGTAGGCTGATTCTGCGTGCAAATGCGTCCATCTGTTCCGATGCCGTATTCATATTACGGTTAAATAATCTAATTCACATGGCGGTGTATGCTGTTCCGGAAGCGCTCAGACAAGGTGAGGTGCTGTAATCTCAATGCACGAAACGGGTGAAAAGTGCATCGAAATGTCGGGTCCGGAGAACGGCACCCCGCTCACAGGGTTCCTGGGGCACTTTGGCTGCGAGACGCTGAAATCTCAATGCACGAAACGGGTGAAAAGTGCATCGAAATGTCTGGTCCGGAGAACGACACCCCGCTCATAGGGCTCCTGTGGCACATTGGCTGTGAGACACTGAAATCTCAATGCACGAAACGGACGAAAAGTGCATTGAAATGCCGGGTCCGGAGAACGGCACTTTACAATACCATCGCTGACGGCGCAGTTCCCCATTTTATGCGCCGGGACTGAGCCAATTCTCTGCCTCGGGAAATAACCGAGGCACAACGCTGTTTATACGTAGAAATGGCTTCTGGCTCGGGCATTTCCTGAGGCACAGAAGCAATAACACCACAAAACACTGTCTGATTCGGGAAATACCCGAGGCACAAATGGAACGAACATGAGCACAGGCTCCCCCACTAAATTTCCACTGAGGCATTTTCTGTCATTGCACATCGGACATCAGTAACACACCTGCAGGCCGAAAAATGCGCCGTCAAGGTTGCCGTATCCCAGACGGGCGGCAATGCGGAAATGATAATCGGACAAGGTCATTTCCTTCAGCATTATGTCGCTGAATATGCGGTAGCCGAATCGGACACCGGACATCTGCTGCTTGTAGTACAGTTCTCCTTCTTCAAAATATCCGCCCAGACTCTTGCAGTTGCGTACGGTGTTTTCAAGGCCGAATCCCAATGCTGTGCCTATCCCTATATGCCTGCTGTGGAGCTCAAATTCGGCAAACATGTGGAACATGGTGTAATCCTTTTCCATGTACTGCTCTTCTGGAAGCTGGTTCCAGCCCACAAGCACAGTCCTTTCACCGGTTTCCTCATCAGTAACTGCAGCCAGCTGTCCTTTGCCGTGTCTGCCGGTGCTGAATCCAATTGAAAAACCCGCCAGGAAATGCGGAGAACATTCAAAGTCAAAATTGAAGGACAGATTGCTTTCCGTTGAGTACATCACACCAAACAGGAATTCCTGAGGTTCATCTTCTGTTTCATACTCCTGCTCAAGCTGACCGCTAATGACAGGATTGCCGTCATCATCGGTCTCATAGACAAAACGGTCGTTGTGGAACAGCCCTTTGTACAGGGTGTTGGACCTTGCGTCATAGAATATGCCGATGCCTTCCTTCACGTCATTCACCCAGATGCCTGTGAAAGTGCTTCCGTCCGCATAGTCAAAGGTTCCGGCGCCGTTGAACATGCTCTCATTCCAGTAGCCGTCATATCTGGCTCCATTATGGTACCGGTACACGCCGTATCCGTTGAACTCATGATCCAGAAAATGGCCGGTGTAGCTGTCCCCGTCAGGGTAGGTCAGGGTGCCCTGGCCGTTCCAGAGACCGGCTTTCCATTCTCCAGTGTATATGGTGCTGTCGCTGTAGAACATGGTTCCCCGGCCGTCAAACAGGCTGTCTGCAATCTCACCGCAGTACCATGACCCGTCATCGAAGAAAATGGTGTCAGCCGGCAGAGTGTCTGAAAGAGCCCTGATGACAGAAAAACACAATAATACCGATGTCAGAATGCGTTTGATTGGCATAGTGTCACAAAGGTACATATTTTTATTTAACTTTGCAGGTCAGACAAAAGTCCTCCAAATACCTATTTGTACTATGAACGAAAAGCAGGATCTGGTTTGCGTCTTCAAGGGTCAGGCCTTTGAAGCGGAAGTTGTGAAAGCCCGTCTGGAATCGGAAGACATTCCGGCAATGATAATGAACAATTCCCTCAGTGCCGTGATGTCACTCTATTCCTGTATGGCCGGTCAGATTTCAGTAATGGTCAACCCGCAGGACGAAATCCGCGCAAGACAAATACTTGAAGAGCAATGAACAGTCCCAAACGAATAGCAGTCAAGGTCGGCAGCAATGTGCTGACCCGTCCGGACGGCCGTCTGGACATTTCACGCATGGCCGCACTGGTCGATCAGATAGCAGAACTGCACCACCGCGGTATGGAGATCATGCTTGTGTCATCGGGTGCTGTGGCTTCAGGACGTGGCGCGCTGCCACATCTGAAGGATGAAAGCGTGGCAGGCCGTCAGCTCTTTGCAGCTGTGGGCCAGGCCAAACTGATTGAACATTACTGTGACCTTTTTCAGGAATATGGCATTACAGTAGGCCAGATACTTACCACAAAGGAGAATTTCGTCAACGAATCACTGAAGGCCAACCAGATGCGCTGCATGACCGCAATGCTTGACAATGGCGTGATACCTGTCATCAATGAGAATGACACCGTTTCGGTTGAAGAGCTCATGTTCACTGACAATGATGAGCTTTCTGGTCTGGTTGCACGTATGATGAAGGCCCAGGTCCTTGTCATATTGAGCAATGTTGACGGTGTGTTCACCGGTAATCCCGATGACCCCGCATCGGAACTCATTCATGATGTCCGTCCGGGTGATGACTATTCATCATGTGTGGGCAGCAGCAAGTCACAGTTCGGACGCGGAGGAATGATGACAAAAATGAAGACTGCTCTTGGGGTCGCAGCTGACGGAATTGAGGTCCGCATAGCTAATGGCCGCCGTCAGGATGTACTGCTGAATGTGCTGACTGACCCTGAAAAGGCAGTATGTACCCGTTTCCATGCAAAATGACAGATATGACAGACATTATTCTGGATAATCTTAAAGCCGCCTCATACAGTCTTCCTCTCATTGAAGAGTCAAAGATTGTTTCAGTATTGGATTCCGTGGCCGATGCCATTGGTGCCGAATCCGAATCCCTTCTGGCCGCCAATGCCCGTGATCTGGCAAAAATGGACCGTGACAATCCCATGTACGACCGTCTCATGCTGACCCGTGAACGTCTTGACGGCATAGCTCAGGACATGCGCAAGGTCGCCGGGCTTCAGAACCCTGTAGGCGCAGTCATAGACCGCCGCACACGTCCCAACGGAATGGAACTGACACGTGTCCGCGTCCCGTTCGGAGTCATCGGAGTAATTTATGAGGCCCGACCCAATGTCAGTTTTGACGTGTTCTCCCTTTGTCTCAAGTCTAGAAATGCCTGCGCCTTGAAGGGTGGCAGTGACGCCTATGAGTCGAACAGGGCCATTGTAGACCTTATCCATGCCGTTTTGAGACAGCAGGGCATTGATGAGCATGTGGTGGAACTGCTGCCGGCAGGCCATGAGGCTGCAGCAGAACTGATGCGTGCAGTCGGCAAGGTGGACCTGCTCATTCCGCGTGGAAGTGCACGGCTCATCAGGTCCGTCCGCGAACAGGCTCTTGTGCCTGTCATTGAAACGGGTGCGGGCGTATGCCACACATATTTTGATAGTGAAGGTGATCTGAAGAAGGGTGCAGACATCATATTCAATGCCAAGACACGTAGGGTGAGCGTGTGCAATGCCCTGGATTCGCTGGTAATACACAAGGACCGTCTGCCGGACCTGCCCGAACTGTGTATCAGAATGGCCGGAAAGAATGTCGTCATTGAGGCCGATGAACAGGCGTATGCGGCATTGGAAGGCAGCTACCCGTCAGAACTGCTTGAACATGCTACTGATGATAGTTTCGGCAAGGAGTATCTTGCGTACCGCATGTCAGTCAAAACGGTCGCTTCATTTGATGAGGCTCTCATGCATGTGCGTCGCTTCACATCACATCACAGCGAATGCATCGTGACTGAAAATGAAGAGAAGGCACGTGTGTTCCAGCAGTGCACTGATGCGGCCTGCGTCTATGTGAATGTATCGACCGCATTCACTGACGGCGCCCAGTTCGGACTTGGAGCAGAGATAGGAATCAGTACCCAGAAGCTGCATGCGCGCGGTCCTATGGGACTGGAGGAACTGACCACATACAAGTGGCTGGTTAACGGAAACGGACAGACAAGAAGTTGATAAGGATATGAGACATTTTACAGGCGTTAAGGATTTGGGAGACCTGCATGAAGCATTGCAGGAGGCCCTTGAGATAAAGAAGGACCGTTTCAAGTATGTTGAACTGGGCCGTAACAAGACACTGCTCATGGTGTTCTTCAATTCAAGTCTGAGAACCAGACTCAGCACACAGAAAGCTGCCATGAATCTTGGAATGAACGTCATCGTACTTGACGTGAACCAGGGCGCTTGGAAACTGGAAACGGAACGTGGTGTGGTTATGGACGGTGACAAGTCAGAACATCTGCTTGAAGCTGTTCCGGTTATGGGCTGCTACTGCGATATAATCGGCGTACGTTCCTTCGCTCGTTTTGAAAGCCGCAAGGATGACTATGAGGAGAAGATCCTGAACCAGTTCATTCAGTATTCCGGCCGTCCGGTGTTCTCTATGGAGGCCGCCACCGGACATCCTCTCCAGAGCTTTGCTGACTGGATTACAATTGAAGAGCACAAGACCGTTGAACGTCCCAAGGTGGTCATGAGCTGGGCTCCGCACCCCAAGGCTCTGCCGCAGGCTGTACCCAACTCATTCGCTCAGTGGATGGTGGCTGCCGGATATGATGTGGTCATAACTCATCCCAAGGGCTATGAACTGGATGAGAGGTTTACCCAAGGCGCCCGAATAGAATATGACCAGATGAAGGCTTTTGAGGGTGCGGACTTTGTCTATGGCAAGAACTGGTCATCGGCCTGCCCTGAAACTTACGGACAGATTCTCAACACAGACCGCAGCTGGACAATCGGTGAAAGACAGATGGCTGTAACGAACAATGCGTATTTCATGCATTGTCTTCCAGTTCGCCGCAACATGATTGTAACCGATGACGTCATAGAAGGCCCGCGCTCACTGGTAATCCCGGAAGCCGCCAACCGCGAAATTTCGGCAACTGTAGTCCTGAAGAAAATACTTGAAGGACTGAAGGACTGACCTTATCTGTAGATCAGTTTCATATTGCAGTCTTCCTGATAGCCTTTGCACTTCAGGAAGACTGTGTCGTTCCTGCTGATTCCGTAATCCTTTAAAGGTATGGACAGATATGCGTACATGGTGTACATGGGAGTGTCGCCATGCGCATCGTGATAGACGGTGAATGTCAGTTGGTCTTCATCGGACATGCGTGCATACAGAAGACTGTGCATTTTGGAGTCCTGCTGTATTTTTATCCCCATGGTTATATTCAGGAACCCGCCGCCTATGTATGCGGCATTGATCTGAACTGGATCCTGCTTCTTGAGCGTGTCCGGCAAGATGGACGTTTCAGGCGCCTTGACCGCTCCATAGAGTGGGGTGACCTTCTGAATGATATGAGCCGTGCTGTTCTCATCCAATCCCATGGATACTACGTAGCGGTAGATTGTGTCCGGAATCAAGACATCGGAACAGCCGGTAATGGCGTATTCGTTCCCCATGTCATCCTTGACCATGCTGATGAGCCCGTTGCCGTCTGTGTATGCGGTGACAAAGCCTGAGAACATGGATCCGACACTTTCTTCGTCCTTGCTGTTGCAGGATACCATGCTTAATATCAGTGCAATGAATGCGGGAATAAAGTATTTCTTCATGATGGGAGTGAACTGTAGTGGTTTATGAGCGGATTGGCATACATTGTCAGAATTCGTTCCTTCAGGAAATCCCAGTCAGGATTTGGAATGTCAATTTTGGCAAGCTGACCGTCCAGATAGGTCTGGAAACCGGCTTTTTCCTGTGCCGTGTAGTTCTTTGATTCGGCATTGTCGCCCCTGAGCATGTCCAGAGCAATGCGGTTGCAGGGATATATGCGGTAGTTCCTGAAAATGTGCGTGTCAATGATTTCAGCCACCTGTTCAAGAAAGCGGTTGCGCGGAACTGACGGATCCAGATTACGGATCTCATCATCAACGGGCGCTGCAACCTGACAGTGGATGCGGCCCTTATATCCGAACAGACCGGTTTTCATGTTGTCAAGATCGGCCTGACCGCTCTTGACATAGTCCGGATTGTCGCGCTTGAGCTGGAATTCGGCGGCTTTCAGATAATCACACGGATCATATTCATAACTGATGGTCAGGGGTGTGATGTGCAGTGACTGCAACTTTTCCGAAATGCTGTCGTCACCGTCCATTGCAAGCATTTTGAGCACGCTCTTCTGCGTGCGGTCATTCGAGTCCTTTGCACGTCCTTCACGTTGCGCCAGCCAGACGGGGCTGTTCTTCTCAGTTATGACAAAACGAATATATGACGAAAGTGTTTTTGATGATTCAAGCAGTTCTGCGGCTGTTGCCGAACGGTTGACAATGAAACTGCGGTTCAGCCGGACCAGTGTCTTGATCCAGGGGTATATGAGCAGATTGTTTCCAATTCCTATTTCCACGGATTTTTTTCCTTCATCAAGCAGGATGATGTCAAGAAGTGCGGAATCAATGATTATGTCCCTGTGATTTGACAAGTAAACAAGATTTGTCCTGTCTTGCGGCAGTGCTGAAAAGTCATAAGTATATCCTTTGCTGTTCTTTTTCAACAGGTGCTTGAATATGGGGACAACCATTCCGGACTGGAAGCTGTTCACAGTCTTGAAACGCCTGGTGTACAGCCTGTGGACCCAAATCGGGACACCTTTGAGAATGCCTTTCAGTACCTTCTGGAAATCTTTGTCATCCAGCAGGCTCTTTATGGCATCTCCAATCTCGCTGTCCTCAAGGGACCGCATGTCTTCAAATCGGGCCGGAATTTCCATGTCATTCAAAACTGTCTTCAATGATTTCTGTCAGGACATCAGTCAGGTTCAGGCCGGCTGCTCTGATCTGCTGGGGTATGAAACTGGTTGCGGTCATGCCCGGAGTCGTATTGACTTCAAGCAGGTTGATCTTGTCACCGTCAGTGATTATATAGTCATTCCTTATAATGCCATGGCAGCCTATCAGATCATATATCTTTGCAGTCAGGTCCTGTATGCGGTCACGCAGTTCGTCTGAAATGCGGGCTGGCGTTATCTCTTCGACCTTGCCGTTGTATTTTGCATCGTAATCAAAGAAATCGGACTTGGGAACGACCTCTGTGACAGGAAGTTTCACCTCACGCTTCTTTGTCCTGTAATAGCCGTTGGTCACTTCTGTGCCCTGCATGAATGATTCGATCATGATTTCACTGTTCTCCTTGAAAGCTTCTTCAACTGCTTTGGCAATCTGCTCTCTTGACTTGACTTTGGTCGTGCCGAAACTTGAACCGCCGTCAGTGGGCTTGATGAAGCATGGCAGTCCCACCTTACGGATGATTCTGTCTTCATCGACCTTGTCCCCTTTTCTCAGACGCACTGAATTGGAAACGTTGACCTTGCAGCTCTTCATGGTCTTGTTCAGCACGAACTTGTTGAAAGTCAAGGCCGATGCAAGCACGTCACATGTCGAGAACGGTATGCGCAGAAGTCTGAGATAACCTTCAAACACACCGTTCTCACCGGGAGTGCCGTGGATGATGATATAAGCGTAGTCAAAAACCTTCTTTTTGCCTTCAAATGTGAAACTGAAGTCATTGCGGTCTATGGCCGCGCGCCTGTCACCGGGAAGATGGGCTTCCCATTTCTTGCCTTCAATCTCAACAATGTACGGTTCGTACCTGTCCTTGTCCATGAATTCATAGACTGTTGCGGCACTTCTCAGGGAAACGGGATTCTCACTGGAATCACCTCCTGCTACTATTGCAATGATGCGTTTCATATATGCTTACAAATAAGAATTTACATATTCTCTCCACATGTCCAGAAGTTTTGTCATATCTGCAGGAAGTTCTGAAGTGAAGAACATTTCCTTTCCCGATACCGGGTGGACAAAACCCAGAGTTTTGGCATGAAGTGCCTGACGCGGGCAGACTTCAAAGCATTTCTGTATGAACTGGCGGTAATGGCTTGCTGTAGTACCCTTTAGAATCTGGTCTCCGCCATAACGTTCGTCACTGAACAGCGGGTGACCGATATGTTTCATGTGTACTCTTATCTGATGGGTGCGTCCGGTTTCAAGCCTGCACTCCACCAGTGATGTGTAACCGAACCGTTCCAGAACGGTGTAATGTGTAACTGCGTGTTTGCCCACCTCAGGGTCAAATGACACGGCCATCTGCAACCTGTCCTTGGGGTTCCGTGTTATCTGGCTTTCAACTGTCCCTTCCGATGAATCCGGAATGCCCCAGACAAGTGCCTGATATGCGCGTTTGGTGGTCTTGTTGAAGAACTGTTTCCCCAGACATGTCTTTGCATCGGGCGTCTTGGCTACAACAAGCAGTCCTGACGTATCTTTATCAATCCTATGAACCAGACCTACCTGGGGGCTGTTGGGGTCATAATCGGGATTGTCTCTGAGATGCCATGCGACAGCGTTCACCAGTGTGCCGTGAAAGTTTCCGCAGCCAGGGTGTACGACCAGACCGGCGGGCTTGTTGACAACCATCAGGCAGTCATCTTCATAAACCACATCAAGAGGAATGTCTTCGGCCTCAATCTCACTGCTGTAACGTGGTCTGTCCATCATTACAGTGATGACATCCAGAGGCTTGACCTTATAGTTGCTTTTGACCGGATGTCCGTTGCACATTACCATTCCGGCTTCGGCCGCCTTCTGTATGCGGTTGCGGGATGAATGCTCAAGGTGGTCAAAAAGGAATTTGTCAACTCTGAGAAGACTCTGGCCTTTGTCAGCCACAACCCTGAAGTGCTCGAACAGTTCCGCACGGTCCGATAACGGTTCAAGATCGTCAAGCGACTCTTCTATTTCATCTTCCAGATCACGCATGGTCAGTCTCCAAAGAAATCGGTGTCAACAAGTCCTGTCGAATCAGCCTTTTCTATAGTATCGACATGTCTTCCGTTGCCGGCCACTATGGTAAGTGTCGATCCTTCCGGGATTTCTGTTCCAGCTTCAACCTTCTTGTCCTGATACCTGATTTCATATACCCAGTCAAGGTCTCCGTCAATGTAAATGGTCGTGCCCAATTTGAATCCTGCCCCCCATATCTGTGATTCTGCTGCTCTCAGGGAACTGTTGTCTGCCAGATCAGGAATTGCCCTCATGGGTTCCTTGCCCGAATTCAGAGTAAGGAAGACTGTCCTGTCCTGTTTGACATTGGCTCCGGCTTTCGGTGTCTGTTCAATGATGCCGCCTTCCACAACTTCCTTGTCATACTTGTAACTGGCTATTTCGTATCGGAGTCCGTTGGCGGCCAGAATGTCACCGGCTTCTGATTCAAACATGCCGGAAACGTCAGGCACTGAAATGTACTGGCCGTGCCTTGTGTATGACTTCATCCATTTGAAGACACATATTATAATTAAAAGGGTAAGGACAATCATGCAGGCAATGTGAATGAGAATCCTTGCAATGTTTCCTGTTTTTTTGGAAGAGTCGTCAGCCATGTTCCGGAGCGTTTATTTAAAGTACAAAGTTAGTTATTATCGGACAATATAAATAATGTGTTGGGAATAATGTTTGCGAATTTATAAATATACATTGTATATACAGCATGCTTTGCCTGTCTATTCGGGCTCGTAAGCATGACAGGTCGCGAATTGTCTTTTTTATGTGAATTTTTTGCATTATTATTGAATAAACACTAATTTTGCCATTTGTAGTAATGTGCATTGCTGGCGAAAGGACTAAGGTGCGTCGCATGCTTTACTCTTTTTGCAATGACAGTGGATTGACTAACTTATCAATATTGTTCAACAAAAATTCTTTTTTATGAGAAAAATTCTCTTAATGATGGCTGCAGTTTTGAGCGCAGGTTTTGCATACGCTCAGAACCTGACAGTTACAGGAATTGCAACGTCGGCCGATGACGGAAGTCCCATGCCGGCTGTGGCAGTTGCAGTGCAGGGAAGTGGAAGGGGTACGACCACAGACATTGATGGAGCCTATTCAATTGACGTTCCATCAAACGGAACTCTGGTGTTCTCTTTCATGGGTTATGATGATGCAGTGATTCCCGTTAACGGAAGAAAGGTAATTAACGTTTCTCTGGTTCCGGGTTCAATTGAAATCGATGACGTGGTCATTACCGCTACCGGTTTGAAGCGTTCAGAGAAGGCCCTTGGCTACGCTTCAACAACAGTAAAGGCCGATGAGATCATTCGTGGCCATGCTGCTGATGCAATGTCCGGTCTGACCGGCAAGGTTGCAGGTCTGCAGATTTCATCATCAGGATCAACAGGTACTTCACAGAAGGTTATCATCCGTGGTTATTCATCCCTTAGTGGTAGTAACCAGCCTCTGTATGTGATTGACGGTGTGCCAATGTCAAATGGCATAAGCGGCACCCAGGATTTGAACAACTCAATTGACTTTGGTAATGCGGCAGCTGATATTAACCCTGAAGACATTGAATCAATTACCGTTCTTAAGGGTGCTTCTGCTACTGCTCTTTACGGTTCACGTGCCGGCAACGGTGCCATTCTCATCACCACTAAACGCGGTGTTCAGAATGAAAAGACCATTGTCACTTATGACGGTTCATTCCAGGCAATGAATGTTCTCCGTATTCCGAATATTCAGAACAAGTTCGGTCAAGGCTGGTATTATTCATACGACGGCAATTATTTTGAGAACTACTCTCCTACAGAGAACGGTTCATGGGGTAATGAACTTGATGGCCGTCAGGTCGAATGGAGACCAGGTGCAGCGTGGGCAGGTGTTGCAGATCCTTCCTACACGGATTTCTCATATAAGAAGAACTCTCTTAAGAACTTCTACGAGACAGGTTTCGAAGCTAACAACAATGTTACTGTTCAGGGTGGAACAAAGAACACTTCATTCTTTGTGTCATACGGTAATGTAAACTCGGACGGCATTCTTCCGGGCAATGATGACTATTTCAAGCGCAACACATTCTCTTTCCGCGGCAACACCAAGATGTTGAACGACAGGGCATGGCTCAATTACAGTGCGAATTACGTCAACAAGAAGGTCCGCAATGCAATGACCGGTCAGGGCGGTAACGGTTCTGTCATTTATCAGGACATTCTCCAGTATCCAGTCAATCTTGATTATGCAGACATGAAGGATTACAGTGATGTACGTAACAACGCTGATAATTTCTATACTCCTTATGCACAGAACCCATGGTGGATTCTTGACCATAACTATGCTACATATGAAGACGACAGATTTTATGCAAATGCAGAATTTGGAATAGATCTGTTCAAGGGCCTTCAGTTCATTACAAGAGGCGGTATGGATATCTCCAACTACAGGGAATCATACTACAATGATATCTGGAACTTCTCAGCAGGTTCATATACAGACAGTGAAGGCGGTTCAACAGAAATAGGTTCATTTGACCAGACAGCCGGAGTTTCAAGACAGTATGATTTCAATGCCCTTCTCAATGCAGATTACAAGTTTGCTGCTGATTTCTCAGTTCATGCAGTTGCGGGTTTCAACGCCAACGAACGTTCCGGTTATGCAATCGGCGGCGCTGTTCAGGGTCTTGCTGTTGAAAATTGGGCTAATTTCAGCAATACAAATGCTGCAACCCCAAGGGCCAGCTCATCAAAGAGCTTGCGTCGTCTCATGGGTCTGTACGGTCAGGCTGATTTTGGCTGGAAGGATGCCGCTTATCTGACTTTGTCTGCTCGTAATGACTGGTCATCGACACTTCCCAAGGAGAACAATTCATTCTTCTACTGGGGTGCCAATGCATCTCTCATTCTTACCGAACTCTTTGATATTGATAACGATATCATGAATTTTGCAAAAATCCGTGCTGGTTATGGCATGACAGGTAATGATGCATCCACATATCTGACCTCAGGTTATTATTCACCTGCAAGTGCAACAGGCGGATTCGGTTCCCTTACATTCCCGCTGGATGGCTATCTTGGCCTTACGCGCCGTTCAGTTGTTCCTTCAACTGATTTGAAGCCTGAAATTTCAACTGAAAAGGAAATCGGTGTTGACATGCGCTTCTTTGACAGCCGTCTGACTGTTGATTTGGCTTTCTATGACAAGATTACAACCAACCAGATCATTTCAGCTTCAGTTGCTCCTGAATCAGGTTACACATCAAAGATCCGCAATGTTGGAGAAATTTCAAACAAGGGTATCGAACTTGCAGTAGGAGTTACTCCTATCAGAACCAAGGATTGGGAATGGAATGTCATGTACACCTTCACAAAGAACAACAATGAAGTCAAGGAACTTTGGGACGGTGCAGAAGAATCTGGCATATACGGCCTTTCATCAGGACCTCAGCTTGTTGCTAAGGTAGGTGAACCTCTTGGTACATGGGTTGACTACAAGATCAAGACTGTTGAGGACAAGAACAGTGAGTTCTATGGCATGACAATTGTCAACTCCAACACAGGTTATCCGGAGTATGATACATCTGAAACTGAAGTTATCGGACATGCGGATTATGACTTTTCAATGGGTCTGTCAAACTCACTTCGCTGGAAGAACCTGACTCTCGGATTCAGTTTTGACTGGCGTCAGGGCGGTCTGATGTACTCAGCAACTCAAAGTATCGTATTGTTCAACGGTAATGCTGAAGAGACCATGTACAACATGCGTGATCCGTTCGTTTGGCAGAACGCTGTATATCAGAATGGCACCGATGCTCAGGGCAACCCGATTTATGTTGAGAACAACACCCCGGTTGACCAGTACTATACTATGAATGGTGTGTGGTATTCAAATTACAATTATGTACGTTATCGTGATGAACTGCTTGACAAGACATACATCAAGCTGCGTGATCTTAGCCTTACATATGAATTTCCTAAATCACTCATGAGCAAGGTTAAGTGGATTCAGTCTGCACAGTTGTCAGTTGTCGGTCGTAATCTTCTCATGTGGACTCCCAAGCAGGGTCTCATTGATCCCGATATGACCAACTATGGTAACGATCTTACTTCACAGTATGGTGAATATTATTCATCTCCTTCCACACGTTCAATCGGTGGCGGTATAAAGGTTGTTTTCTAAATAACGCATGTATATGAAAAAGATATCAACAATAGTTTTGGCTGCAGCATTCATGTTTGCCGGTTGTCAGGATTGGTTGGATGTAAATACAAACCCCAACTATCTTGCCACCACTGACTACAGTCTCCTTCTGCCCAGCGCAGAACTTCGCCTTGCTGATAAGGTTGGCTATGATATAGCATTGTATGGCCATTTCTGGAGCCAGTATGTAAATCAGAACGCAAGTACAAACCAGTATTACACTGTTTCAACATTTGATGTGACCAATTCAACATTCAACAGTGTCTGGTCGTATTTTTATGCCAGTATTCTTCCCGGCGTAAGGGAGGTTAAGGAAGAAGCTGTCAAAGATCCCAACGGTTTGGAATATCTGTTCCAGGCTAAGATTCTTGAAGCATATTCATTCTATATGCTGACCAGTCTGTTTGATTCAGTAGCTTATTCTGAAGGTTATCTGGCAGAATCTTTCGAGCCTCATTTCAATTCAGGTGAGGAGATGCAGGATTCTCTGATCTCAATACTTGAGAGTGTAAGAGCTATGGATTTCACTGCTGTTTCTGCATCGGCCGATATGCATGCATCTGCAGCAACTGACATGATTTTCGATCATGATGCTGACGCTTGGCTTCAGTTTGCCAATACACTTTATCTGAAGATTCTTATGCGTGATTTCGATGCAAACAAGGCTAAGATCCAGACTCTTCTTGCTGAGGACAACTTCCTTATTGAAGATGCTTGCTTTGACCATTTTTCTGATGAGGCTGACAAGTCGAACCCCTTCTATGAGAGCGACCGTCGCCAGTTGAATACAGCATTGAACATCCGTGCCTGTTCAGATATACTGAATGTCCTGGATGAATCCGATGAACGTATTGAATATTATTATGAGAACAGCCATGGAGCTTCTGCTTTCGGTACTCCTTATGGCGTAACCGTCAAGCCGGCCGTATCATGGAGGCTCAATTTGGAACCGACCACTCCTGTTTATTTCTCAACAGTAGACGAGGCTGAATTCCTGAAGGCTGAATGTTATGCCCGCCTTAATGATGCTGCCAATGCGGAAACTGCCTACAATGCAGGTCTAGCTGCTGCCTTTGCTCGCGTAGAGTGTGATCCGGGAACACTGATTACCAATGAATACAAGTTCGTTGCCGGTACCACTGAAAGCATGGTTGAACAGATTATCAACCAAAAATGGGCTTCGAATATTAAGGCTTTGGCTATTGAGTCGTGGTTTGATCTCAGCCGTACCGGTTATCCTACAAGAGGTACAACAATCACTGACTTCTCTGGTGTTCTCGGTTCTGGCAAGTATCCTTACCGTTTCATCAATTCCAAAACATCAGCTGACTATAATGTGAATTCGCCAATGGCAGTTGAGGTGTATGAAAAGATGTGGTGGCAGAAATGATGCCATGTCATTCATTAACTGAAAATACAACAGATATGAAAAGAATAAAATTTTTAGCATTGACTGCCATTTTCGTACTGGCAGGACTTGTTTCTTGCGAAACATACAAGGTACAGGATCCGGAAATGTCAGCAGTTTCTGAATTCGATGGAAAATGGATATGCTTTGGCGTTGACCCTTCAACAGGTGACACTGCGGTCTATTTTATTGAAATCACCAATGACACATTTGATTCAAGTGATAAGATATGGTTGACTGTTGTAAACAATGATCCTGTCTTTCCAGCAATGGTAGCAGGCCCATCAGCCGCTTACTATTATCTGGATGCAATCCGTTTCAAGGCAAACTGTAACAACAGTAATCTGTCATTCCAGTGTGATACTGCTCAGACAACAGCTCCATATCTCGTTAATAACGAATATCTTGGTCAGACGTATTATTCATTGGGCTATGCAATGTTCGGAAAGAATGCTGTTATGGGACAGGCTACTATTGAAAACGGCCTGATCACCAGGAATGCCGTTCCAACCGGTGGTAACAAGATGGCTTCTGCTATCGAGTTCACTCTGAAACGTTCAGACGCATTAGTAGGCACAGACGCTGTCGTCAATTTCAAAGGTATGAAGATGACCGGTTGGTATGAAGACGAGGCAGAATACGTTGATTTTATGTATGAATACTATTGATTAATAGCAATATTTTTCAATAATAAGGAACGAGTGGGACGGCTGAATATTGGCCGTCCCACTTTTTGTCTCATTTGCCGGAATTGATTATTCTGAAAGTGTGTGAGAATCAGATATATAATAAAAAAGGATGACTGCTTTCCAGTCATCCTCCTTATTTCCAATGCTTGCGGAAATTACTTCTTGGTTCCGCAGTATTCGTCAGAAACTGTCAGTTTCTTGCGGCCTTTTGCTCTGCGTGATGCAAGTACGCGACGGCCGTTTGCTGTGGCCATTCTCTCACGGAAACCGTGCTTGTTTTTTCTCTTCCTGTTGGAAGGCTGGAATGTTCTTTTCATCGTTATATATTTTTATATTGTTCTTCTGTTTTCGGAATCGGTGGGCAAAGGTACTTTCTTTTTTCTTAATATGCAAGAGCACTTTCTTTTTTTACGTAAAGTTTTGTCCATTTGTTCTATTACACTAATTTTGCATTTAGAAAACTGATTTATTAATAAATACACAAAAGCAATTTATGATTCTTTGTCAAGACATTAAAATCGGTACCTGCATCAATCTGGAGGGCCAGCTTTATTTCTGCATCGACTTTCTTCATGTAAAACCGGGTAAAGGCAACACATTCGTCCGTACCAAACTGAAGAATGTCGTCAACGGCCGCGTACTTGAACGCACATTCCAGATTGGCTTCAAACTTGAAGATGTTCGTGTAGAACGTCGCCCTTACCAGTATCTGTATCAGGATGAGATGGGCTATGTTTTCATGAACCAGGAAGACTTTGAGCAGATTACCATTATCAAGGACCTTATCAATGGCGTTGATTTCCTTAAGGAAGGTGAGGTCGTTGATGTTGTAACAAACGCAACTACCGGTGAAATCCTTTACGCAGATCTGCCTGTAAAGGTTGTTCTTAAGGTGATTTATACTGAACCCGGTCTCAAGGGTGATACAGCAACCAACACAACCAAGCCCGCAAAGGTTGAAACCGGAAATGAGGTGCGCGTTCCTCTGTTCATCAATGAAGGCGAACTCATTGAGGTCGATACGCGTGACGGTTCATACCAGGGCCGTGTAAAGGCATAAACATTTAATGCAGAAGCCGGACAAGCTGAATCTTAAACAGTGGGCCATAGAGGATCGCCCCCGCGAAAAGATGAAGCAAATGGGCGCGAAAGCGCTGACAAACGCTGAGTTACTGGCGATTCTGATACATACGGGAAACACTGAAGATTCGGTGGTGGCTTTGACGCAAAAAGTAATGGCTTCCTGCCGCAACAGTCTTTCCGAACTTGGAAAACTTAGCGTCGGGGAGCTTTGCTCTTTTAAGGGAATAGGTGAGGCTAAGGCCATATCCATTCTTGCAGCCTGCGAACTTGGCAGGCGCCGCAAGGAAGAGGAACCGGTCAAAAGGCTTCAAATAAGGACGTCGCGTGACATCTTTGACTATTTCTATCCTGTTATGGCGGACCTGCAGGTTGAAGAATGCCATGTGCTTTTTGTAAACCAGTCCGCTAAAGTTCTGGACAGCATGCGCATCAGTCAGGGTGGGCTGTCCAGCGCTCCTGTGGATATAAGGTGCGTCCTGCGTGCCGGACTGGAACATCGGGCTACTGCAATGGCCCTGTGTCACAACCATCCGTCAGGAACGGCATTGCCAAGCCGTCAGGATGATGAACTGACGCGCTCAATGGCGCAGGCTTGCAGAATAGTTGACATTCCGCTTTTGGATCATGTCATCTTTACAGAAAACGGATATTACAGTTACGCAGACAAAGGCAGACTATAAGCAATGAGTGACAAGTTCGAAATAGAGGAACGTGTGGTCGAGGTCCTGAAAACCGTTTATGACCCGGAAATTCCGGTTGACATTTACAGTCTGGGCCTGATTTATAAGATTGATGTTGACGATCAGGGCGGTGTCTCAATTGACATGACTCTGACTGCTCCGGGCTGTTCTCTGGCGGACTTCATTGTTGAAGACGTGCGCATGCGTGTGGAAGGGTTGGAATGCGTGACTTCTGCAACTGTGAATCTGGTCTTTGAACCGGAATGGGACAAGGACATGATGTCCGAAGAAGCCAAACTTGAGCTGGGACTGATATGAAGAATGTCTATTTCATTTCCGATGCACACCTGGGCTCGTGGGCTCTGGATCACAGACGCATGCAGGAACGGCGGCTGGTCAGATTCCTTGACGATATAAAGGATAAGGCGCAGGCTGTCTATCTGCTGGGTGACATGTTTGACTACTGGTATGAATTCAAGTATGTCGTGCCAAAGGGATACACCCGTTTTCTGGGAAAGATTTCGGAACTGACAGACCGTGGCGTTGAGGTTCACTATTTTATCGGCAACCACGATATTTGGACTTACGGATATCTGGAACGCGAATGTGGCGTTGTCCTGCACCGTGAGCCGATGACTGTAGAGATTATGGGCAAGGTTTTCTTCCTTGCACATGGGGACGGAATGGGCGATCCCAGCCGTTCTTTCCGTTTCTTGAGGAAGCTTTTCAGAAACCGTATTTGCCAGTGCCTGTATTCTCTGGTGCCAACGCGTCTGAATATCTGGCTTGGAATGTCGTGGGCAAAGAAGAGCATGTCCGACCACAGGCTGACGGGCGTAGAGCAGTACCTGGGTGAGGACAGGGAGTATCAGGTCTGTTTTGCCAAGGAGTATCTGAAGACCCATCCTGAAATCAATTTCTTCATGTTCGGGCACAGGCATATCGAACTTGACCTGCTGCTTTCACAAAGCTGCCGTCTCATGATTCTTGGCGATTGGATATCGCAATACACGTATGCTGTGTTTGATGGGGAAAAGATGATGATGGACAATTACCTTGAAGGTGAATCCAAACCATAAGAAAAGGCTGCCGGACGGGCAGCCTTTTCTGTTCTTATCGGACTTTACAGGATCACTTGACCAGAGCCAGAGTGTCCTGCGCAATCATAAGTTCTTCATCGGTAGGCAGTACTACAACCTTGACCTTTGAATCCGGCTTTGAGATAATGCCGTCCTTGCCGAACTTGATTGTGGCATTCTTTTTCCTGTCGAACTTGACGCCAAGGAATTCAAGACCCTGACATACGGCTTCACGGACTTCATCACGGTTTTCACCTACGCCACCGGTAAATATGATCACGTCCACACCGCCCATAGCGGCAGCGAATGCTCCAATGTATTTCTTGATGCGGTATGCGTACATTTTCTTGGCAAGTTCTGCGCGGCAGTTGCCCTGCTCGACGGCTGCACTGACTTCACGCATGTCCGATGACACGCCGGAAATGCCAAGCAGACCGGATTTCTTGTTCAGCAGATCACTCATTCCCTTGCTGTCCAGGCCCTCCTTTTCCATGAGGAACGTTACTGCACCGCCGTCAATGTCACCGCTGCGGGTACCCATCATTATGCCCTCAAGCGGGGTGAGACCCATGGTCGTGTCAATGCTCTTTCCGTCCTTGACGGCCGATATGGAACCGCCGTTGCCAATGTGGCAGGTAATGATCTTTGAACCTTTTGCCTTGATGCCCAGATATTTGCAGATTTCCTTTGATACGAAACGATGAGATGTTCCGTGGAATCCGTAACGGCGAACGCCGTACTTCTGGTACAGTTCGTATGGAATGGCATACAGGTATGCGTAGTCAGGCATGGTCTGATGGAAGGCTGTGTCAAATACGCCTACCTGAGGAACGCCGGGAAGCAGTTCGCTCACTGCGTTTACACCTTTCAGGTTTGCGGGGTTGTGGAGCGGGGCCAGATCATTGCAGGCTGCAAAATCGGCCAGCACCTGAGGAGTGAGAAGAACACTCCTGTTGAATTTCTCTCCTCCGTGTACCATACGGTGACCGACAGCGTTGATTTCTTCAAGCTTTCTGATGACTCCGAACTGTGCACCGGTCAGCACTTCGAATATGAACTTCACGCCGCAGGTATGTTCGGGGATTTCCTTCTCAATGATCTGCTTCTGTCCGTTGGCATCGGTCAGTTTGAGGAATGAACCCTTCATTCCGATTTTCTCAATGCCGCCCTGGGCAATGACTTCCTTCTTCTTCATGTCGAACAGCTTGTACTTGATAGACGAGCTGCCGCAGTTCAATACAAGTATCTTCATGTTATGCCTTTTTTGCCGCAATTGCCTGGTTGGCGGTAACGGCTACCATTTTATATACGTCATCAATTGAGCAGCCACGTGACAGGTCGTTTACCGGGCGTGCAATACCCTGAAGGATTGGTCCGATGGCCTGAGCACCGCTGAAACGCTGTACCAGCTTGTATGATATGTTGCCTGACTGCAGGTCGGGGAATACCAGAACGTTGGCCTTTCCTGCAATCTCTGAACCGGGGGCCTTGCTGGCGCCTACTGATGGGACAATGGCGGCATCGGCCTGCAGTTCACCGTCTATCTTCAGGTTTGGAGCAAGTTCCTTTGCCATCTGGAGCGCAGCGGTGACCTTGTCCACGACTTCATGCTTGGCTGAACCTTTGGTCGAGAAGCTGAGCAGTGCAACTTTCGGTTCCTGAATGCCGGCAACTGCTGTTGCCGTACCGGCCGATGCAACTGCAATCTGTGCCAGCTGTGCGGCATCGGGAACCGGAGTGACGGCGCAGTCTGCAAACACCAGAATACCGTTGTCGCCATACTCCGTAGCAGGGGTAATCATGACAAATGCGCCGGAAACGACAGAAATGCCGGGCGCGGTCTTGATAATCTGAAGTGCAGGGCGCAGAACGTTTCCTGTGGTGTTGCGGGCACCTGCTAACTGACCGTCAGCTTCACCGTTCTTTATGATGAGACAACCCAGATAGAGCGGGTCAAGTACTTTCTTCTGAGCTTCTTCAATTGTCATGCCCTTTGCCTTGCGCAGTTCGAAAAGCAGGTTTGCATATTCGTCTTTGCGGGGGTTGTCTTCAGGGTCAATGATTGTGGCCTTTGAGATGTTGTTCAGGCCCCACTGTGAAGCCAGTCCTTCAATTTCCATCTTGTTTCCAAGAATGACAAGGTCTGCAACACCATCGGCAAGAACCTTGTCGGCAGCCTTCAATGTACGTTCTTCTGTACCTTCAGGCAAAACAATGCGCTGTCTGTTTTCTTTGGCACGCGCAATGATCTGATCCATCAATTCCATATATATTGTAAACTCTAGTTGGCAAAATTGACGCAAAATTACACTTTTTCCCTTTACGCGTACCTTAATTATATCTAAAAATGTCAGGCCACGGAAGGTTGCTGACAGATTCAAAAAAACACTCACGGAAATCCGTAAGTGTTTCTTTATCAGGTAGCGGGACCCGGGATTGAACCGGGGACCTCATGATTATGAATCATGCGCTCTAACCAGCTGAGCTATCCCGCCATCGCTCTCAAGCGGGTGCAAAGGTATAACTCATTTTTGATATCTGCAACTTTTATTGCTCATAAATTTTTCTGTTTTTTCATGCCGTTTTGCTTGACTTTTATGATATTTTAATATTTCTTTGTATTTGGACATCGGTGGGAAATGTGGCGGAGACAACACGTCCCACCCCTAAATCTTACAGTTATGGCTACTGAAAAATCTACACCTTCAAAGGCAAAGGTCGTTTTGGAGTATGAACTGAGCACTCAGTCTGTCCCCATGATATGGGAAGCTATTGCAACTGCTCCGGGATTGAATTCCTGGTTTGCTGATGGGGTAAGCTCATCGGACAGGATTTTCCGCTTCTCATGGGGCAAACACGAGACACGTGAAGCTGAACTGATAAACTGTCGTCAGAATACATATGTCAGATTCCATTGGCTTGATGAAGAGCCCGGCACTTTTTTCGAAATAAGGATTCACAAAAACAATCTGACTTCACACTGTTCTCTGGAAATAACAGATTTTTCCGATGCTGACGGCATTGATGATGTCCGCAGTCTGTGGGATACTTCAATTGATGCCATGAGGCGTTGCGGCTTGTAGCCATTCCATCATATTTTGTTGCAAAAGTCTCCGACTTGTGCTAATTTTGCAAGTTGGAAATTTTTGCAGAGACGGATGAAACGTAAAAGACTGGACATTTTCATTCTTAAAAGCTTTCTGCTGCTATTTGTGGCGGCATTCTGCATCTGTCTTTTCATCCTCCTGATGAATATTCTGTGGAGGTATATCAATGATTTGGTCGGCAAGGGATTCTCATTCGGAATCATTTCAAAGTTCTTCTATTATTTCGGCCTGACTCTGGTGCCCGAGGCTCTGCCTCTTGCGGCTTTGCTGGCATCGCTGATTACGTTCGGAAACTTTGGCGAGCGCCTTGAACTGCTTGCCATGAAGACCGCAGGAATATCATTGCTCAGAATAATGCGTCCTCTGACCATTTTCTGCATTGTCCTTACCGGCGTTTCCTTCTATTTCCAGAATGTTGTGGTCCCCCATGCTTCAACAAAACTGTATTCTCTATATGCATCGATGATGAACAAGAATCCCGAACTGGAGATACCTGAAGGGGTGTTCTATGACCAGATCAGGGGGTTCAACATGTATGTCAAGCATAAGGATATCAAGACCGGAAACCTTTATGATGTGACCATATATGACCATCGTGACGGATATGAGAATCTGAGTGTGATAGTGTCCGATTCCGCATTCCTTGAGACTACCGCTGACAAGCATTATCTGGTGCTGCATCTGTTCAGCGGGGAACAGTTCTGCCAGGAAAAGGATCTTGACAGTGACGGCAAGCCATACAGACGTGAGTCATTCCGTGAGAAGCATGTGCTGCTGGAATTCAATTCTGATTTTGAACAGGTCGATGAAAGTCTGATGAGAGATCAGGCTGCCAGCAAGAATATGGTGCAGATCCGCCATACGATTGATTCCCTGTCTGTCAGACAGGACAGCATCGGACTTGGAAACCTGTCAGAATACCGTGCAACAGGTCTTGCAGTATATCGTCTGACCCATTCCGATTCCCTGCAGCTGGCCCAGTTGGGCGACAAAGTCATCAATGCTGACAGTATCTTTGCCGTTTCCAACCGTTCGACTCAGGTTGACATTCGCGGCGACATGCGTTCCAAGATTCAGACTCAGGCCAGTGACCAGGCTATCAAGAGTTCAAACATGTTTGCCGGTGACAAGACAATACGCCGAAACTGGATTGAATGGATGAAGAAAATAACCAATGCCATTTCCATTCTGGTGTTTTTCTTCATTGGCGCTCCTCTTGGTGCTATTATCAGAAAGGGCGGATTGGGCGTTCCAATCATTGTGGCCGTTTTCACCTATATCCTATATTATATTACATCGATTTCCGGGCAGAAAATGTTCCGCGAAGGTGAGTGGAGCATTGTCGGGTGCTGGTTGAGCACAATTGTTCTGACGCCACTGAGCGTTTTCTTCACAATTAAGGCCAACAGTGATTCTACGGTATTCCAGATTGATGTGATCAAGGAGTTTTTCCGTCATTGGTTTGGCGGCAAGGTGAGCCGCAACATTGTCCGTAAGGATGTTGTCATTGAAGATCCTGATACGTCCAGGTGTCTTGCCATGCTGGAAAATGTCAGGACTCTGAGTGTAGGATTGGAGTCATCGGACCTGCTTTCTTCAAGTCCAAATTACAGGAATCTTTTCTTTGGTGAGGTCGATGCTACACAACTGGAAGCCTTGAATGTTGAACTGGAGAATCTGGTGGCGGAGCTTGGAAACAGCCGGGACCGTGTCGAACTGGATCTGCTGAACGGCTTTCCTGTCGTGCCGTCGTACGGGGTTGAGGCTCCTTTTGAAAAGGTCTGGGCCAACAGATTCGTTGGCGTGGTGTTCCCGCTTGGACTGCTGTTCATGCTCAGGGCATGGCTGTTTTCAAAAAAGATCAGACAGCAGATGGGCAAATCCGCTCAGGTGGCAGGTGAATTGATTGAGTATATGAATAATAACAAACATAATTAAAATGGGACAGATTTCAGATCGTGTTAACAGACTTGCCGCATCGGCCACTTTCGCCATGCTGCAGAAAAGCAATGAATTGTCGGCACAGGGTGTCGATGTGGTCAACATGAGCGTTGGCGAACCCGACTTCAACACTCCTGATTATGTGAAGATGGCGGCCATTGAAGCTGTGGAGCAGAATTTTTCAAAATATTCTCCAGTTCCCGGTTACATGTGGCTCAGGAAAGCATGCAGTGACAAGCTGAAGCGTGAAAACAATCTTGATTATGCTCCTGAACAGATTGTGGTATCCACCGGCGCAAAACAGGCTCTCTGCAATGTCATCATGGCTGTTGTCAATCCCGGTGATGAAGTGCTTCTGCCTTCACCCTGCTGGGTGAGTTATCCTGAAATGGTGAAACTGGCAGGTGGTGTGCCTGTTGTCATCAAGGCCGGCATAGAGCAGGATTTCAAGGTCACTGCTGCTCAAATAGAAGCTGCTATCACTCCGAAGACAAGGGCAATCATGATCTGCTCGCCTTCAAACCCGACCGGTTCCGTTTATTCAAAGCAGGAACTGGAATCCATTTCGAAGGTGTTGGCAAAGCATCCGGATGTTTTCATCGTGTCCGATGAGATATATGAACACATCAATTTCATTGGCGGGCATCAGAGTCTTGCCCAGTTCCCGGAACTGAAGGATCAGATAGCCGTTATCAACGGCGTTTCCAAGGCATACGCCATGACAGGCTGGCGTATCGGTTTCATGGCCGGTCCGCTTTGGCTTGCAAAGGCCTGCTCAAAGCTTCAGGGACAATACACCAGCGGTACTTGTTCTGTGGCTCAGAAAGCTGCTCAGGTTGCTTTTGACGGCCCTCAGGATGATGTGGAAAAGATGCGTCAGGTATTCCAGAAGCGTCGTGACCTGATAGTGTCTCTGGCTAAGGAGATACCTGGTTCTGAAGTCAACAATCCTCAGGGAGCCTTCTATCTGTTCCCGAAATGTGATTATTACTTTGGCAAAAAGTATGGCGACAAGGTAATTGCCACTGCCGAAGACCTGGCCATGTACCTGCTTGAGGTCGGTCACGTTGCCACTGTAGGCGGAACAGCATTCGGTTCTCCGGAATGCATCAGGTTCAGCTATGCTACCGGCGAAGACAAGATTCGGGAAGCGTTCAGGCGGATTGCCAAGGCTCTTGAAGATTTGAAGTAAAGAAACGGGGGTGCCGCAAGGTGCCCCTGTTTTCTTATTCGAAATATAATGTCAGCACTATCATGCGGCTGTAAATTCCGCTGACGGACTTTGTGTATTTCAAAGTTGTCATGTCTTTTATGTCTGTGCGGTTCCTTTCCAGAATGTCATTAAGTCCGAAACAGAATTTCAGTTCCGGAATCATCTTGAAGAAGGGATAGTACAGATCCAGTCCCATGCCGGCTTCCAGCATGCAGTCCGCCGGCTTGACCAGAAGTTCCTTGCCTTTCTTAACTGTAAGATCAAATGTAGGAGCAAGTCCAGCGACAACGTACGGCCTGTAGTTGTTGAAGCGCGCAGCATTGATTTTCAGGTCAAATGGAACGGAAAGGTATGTTGATTTGAGATATTGCTCGGTCACTTTGCCGGTATTCTGTTCCTTGAAAGTGACTTTCTTGTCGCCGAAATGCATGGTGGGCATGATTCTTACAGACATCCAGCTGTTGGCCTTCAGCTCTCCCAATATGCCGACACTGAATCCGGGAATGTATTCCGGCACATCGGAATACCAGTATTCGGCGGAACCGGATTCGTTGATGTAGGGGAGTCCGCTGTTTGCAATGGACAGATCCTGAAAATTGAGTCCGATGAGAAATCCGTAATGCCAGACTCTTTCATCCAGATAGGGACGGTTCTGAACCTTGCGTTCCTGGGCATCCAGCTTTGTGGGACACACCAGCAGCAGCAAAGCCGACAGCCCTGCCATTTCAAGCAGATTTCTCATAATACCCATCGGACTTATAACGTAGACAAGGGCAAGTTATTGTAAAAAGATTGCAGCCATTTGGATTGGATCGGAAAAGTGTGTACTTTTGTGCGATAATCCAATTAAATCAACATTATTATGGCATACGTTATTGGAGACGACTGCATTGCATGCGGAACCTGCATCGATGAATGTCCGTCAGAGGCTATTTCTGAAGGTGAAAAGTATTCAATCAACCCTGATTTGTGTGTAGATTGCGGCACTTGCGCCGGTGTCTGCCCGTCAGAAGCTATCCATCCGGGAGAATAAGCCCGTACAAGGAGACAAAAGTCAGGGACGCCGCAAGGTGTCCCTTTTTTTGATTATTTTTTTGCTTAAAAGGAAAATAGTGCTATCTTTGCGCCGCTTTATCGCGATCGCTGTCAAGGAAGAGTAACTCGATATGTCGCGTCAGGCATATAACAACTACATTTTTTTTGGAAAATGGATTTAATCAAAATTGCAGAAGAGGCATTTGCTACCGGTAATGAAGGCAAGTTCCCGGCATTCAAGTCTGGTGACACCGTAACCGTAGCTTATCGTATTGTTGAAGGTAACAAGGAACGTATCCAGCTTTACCGTGGCGTAGTAATCAAGATCAGCGGTCATGGTGACAACCGTCGTTTCACTGTCCGCAAGATGTCAGGTACCGTTGGTGTTGAACGTATATTCCCAATCAGTTCACCGGCTATTGACAGCATTGAGGTCAACAAGATAGGTAAGGTACGTCGTGCAAAACTGTATTATCTGCGCAATCTGACAGGTAAGAAGGCACGTATCCGTGAAAAGAGGGCAAATGCCTGATTCCGGGATATTTCAAAACAAAAAGCGGCACCAGAGCGGTTGCCGCTTTTTTTTATTACCTTTGACATGAATAATTGATGACATGGATATAATAGAGACTGGAATACCGGGCGTCTTCATACTGGAACCTAAAGTGTTCGGTGATGCCCGAGGCTATTTTTTCGAATCATTTTCCAAAAGGGAATTTGACGATAAGGTGCTTCCTCATGTGTTTTCTGCAAGCGCTTCACAATATGCGGAGAAAAAGATTGATTTCGTTCAGGACAATGAAAGCCGCAGCTGTTACGGCGTATTGCGCGGACTTCATTTCCAGAAGCCTCCGTATGCCCAAAGCAAACTTGTACGCGTAGCTGTGGGCTCAGTCCTGGATGTGGCTGTTGACATTCGCAAGGGGTCACCGACTTATGGACAGCATGTGGCTGTGGAACTGTCAGCGGATAATCACAGAGCTTTGTTCCTGCCTCGTGGTATGGCTCATGGATTTGCTGTTCTCAGTGAAGATGTCATATTCCAGTACAAATGTGACAATTTCTACGCACCTTCAAGTGAAGGCGGAATAGCATGGAATGATCCGGATCTGGCTATTGACTGGCAGGTTCCATCGGACCGTATGATTTTGAGTGAGAAGGATTCGCATCATCCTCTATTCAAGGATTTTGATTCACCGTTCATTTTCTGATTGCAATGAATATTCTGGTTACCGGCGGAAACGGTCAGCTTGGCAATGAAATGAGAACTCTGGCAAAGGGTTCCTCAAACAGTTATATTTTTTCTGATGTCACCACTCCGGACGGTGTAGACACTCTGATACTGGACATAACTGATCCGGTTCAGATTGAAAAGGTGGTACATGACGCCCAAATAGAGTGCATTGTCAACTGTGCGGCATATACCAATGTGGAAAAGGCCGAAGAACAGGAGGAACTGGCATACCGGCTGAATGCTGAAGCTGTCGGAAATCTGGCCGCAGTTGCAGCCAAGTATAATGTCCTTCTTGTCCATGTCTCGACAGATTATGTTTTTCAGGGTACAGACTGTCTTCCATGTACTGAAGACCGCCCAACCAATCCGACAGGCGCTTATGGCCGCACCAAACTTGCAGGTGAACAGGCTGTTATATCAAGCGGATGCCGCTATGTCATATTCCGGACAGCCTGGCTGTACAGTCCCTACGGGAACAATTTTGTCAAGACCATGCGCCGGCTGACAGCTGAACGTGACAGCATTAATGTGGTGTTTGATCAGGTCGGTACGCCTACATATGCGGCAGACCTGGCTTATGCCATTTTTGACATAATCGAAAACAAAAAGTCCGATGGTAACGAGGGCATATATCATTTCAGCAATGAAGGGGTGTGCAGCTGGTATGACTTTGCCATTGCCATAGCAAAGATGAGCGGAAACCTTTCATGCGTAATCAACCCATGCCATTCCGATGAATTCCCCAGTAAGGTGACACGTCCGGCTTTCTCTGTCCTTGATAAGACAAAATACAAGAATACATTCGGCTGCAGAGTCCCATATTGGACTGAAAGTCTGAAGAAATGCATTGACATTATCAATTCAATTTGAAACGGAATGAAGTACAGACTGCTGGTTCTGCTGTCGTTGTGCCTGTCCGCACCTCTGTGCCTGAATGCTCAGAGTGAAGACCAGTTTGAGGATGATCCTTTTGCTGCCCAGCAGAACAGCATGCCCCGTGCAAGACGGGGAACGTCAGGCTGGCAGCCTGCAGGCTATGCCAATCAGCAGGATATGGTCAATGCTATGCTGAATGCCAAAATCAGACGGAGTCTCAAGTATCGTTTTGAATCAGTGGGTGTTCTTGGTAACGGCCTGAATGCTCCATTCTGGACAACAGCCAACAGGCAGGGGCTGTCATCGGTTGAAAAGTCCAACGGATATATGCGATACGGCATGTTCGGTGAAATGTTGCTGCCAAGCACATTCGGAGTGAAGTACGGTATGGATCTGGGCCTAGGAGCAGGCCTGCAGGAAAACTGGTTTGTCCAGCAGCTGTACATTGACTTGGATTGGAAATGTCTGGGGCTTTCAATCGGTATGAAGGAACGCTCTTGTGAACTTGTCAACTGTGAGTTGGGCAGCGGCGGTCTGACATGGTCAGGCAACAGCAGTCCCATACCTCAAATCAGGGCAGGCATTCCGCAGTTTGTCAGACTTGGATTTCTTGGCAACTGGGTGGCCTTAAAGGGACATGTGGCATACGGTCTGTTTACAGATAACAAGTGGCGCTCCAGGAACGGTGGCTCCTATACCGACGGCATAATGTTCCATAGCAAAGATGTGTTTTTTAAAGTTGGAGACAAGGACCGTTTTCCTTTGGAGGCCACCATCGGACTTGAAATGTATGCCATGTTTGGAGGAACAATGCATAACCGCAGTTTTTCTCCTGGTGATCCTGTCTTTGAATCTTATGATCTGCCTCATGACCTTAAGGCCTGCTGGAAAGCGCTTCTGCCTTTCAATAAAGCCGGTGAGCAGACAAAGCAGAATGGAAACACTTTGGGAAGCTGGCATCTGTCTTTGGACTGGACAGCCGATGAATGGCGTGTCCGTGCATATTACGAGCATTTTTATGAAGACCATTCCAGCTTGCTGGGAATAGAATATAAGGCCGATGCGGACGGCAACAAGGGCTTTGTCCGATATGGCATGAAACGTAACTGGTTTGACGGACTTTGGGGACTTGAAATCAATTTCCCTCAGGAAATGCCTGTCAGAAATCTGGTTCTGGAATTTATGAACACCAAGGGGCAGTGCGGCGCTGTATATAAGCCGAAAAATGTGCCTTTGGCTGAAGGTGTGGACGGTCGTGACGGAATGTACAACCATGAGATATATGATTCCTACAGTATGAACGGATACACAATTGGCAATCCGGTTCTGTTGTCGCCTGTGTACAACAACTTCGGCAACCAGCGCCTTTTGAGCAACAGGGTGAACATGTTTCATGTAGGAATTGACGGTGGCTTGGGCAACAGGATTGACTATCAGCTGAAATGCTCTGTTACCAGGCATTGGGGAACATATGAACTCCCGTTTGACAGTGTGCGCAGCATATTGTCCGGTATGGCATCGGCCTATTGGCTGGCAGGCAAGGATTACAGTTGGAAAATTGGCCTGTCATACGCCTTTGACAGGGATGACAGCTTATGGTTGGGTAATAATGACGGCGTAATGGTTTCCATTGTCAAATCCTGGAAAATTCTATGAAAATCAAAACGGTGTTTCTTCTGACAGTATTGCTGTTGGCGTCATGTGAAAATGTGTTCCATAATGACAGGCTGGATTACATGTGGCGCCTTGACAAGGTGGAATATGCTGACGGACATGATTTTGACGGCAATGCCTGTGATGTGGAAATGAAATCCCAACATTGGGCGTCATTTGCCAGGGATATTGTCGTCCTGGAAAAATATGGGGAGTCGGACACGTGCGGGGTATATGGTCTGTTCTCTGAAAATTCAGACAGCATATATCTGGATTTTTCAATCTGGACCGATACAGCATCAATCTGTTCGGATTTGAAGAGCTTTGGAATCGGCACAATTAAATCCGCCTTCAGACTGGAGATGTCTGACAGGAAACAGATGGTGCTTTCCGGAAACCGTACAGACCTGTATTTTACACGTTGGTGATCTGCCCTTCAATTCTTCCGTCCAAGAGCCTTATCTGACGGTCTGCAAGCTTGGCTAGGGAATCGTCATGTGTGACTATCACGAATGTCTGCCCCAAGTCTTTACGAAGTTTCAGTATGAGGTTGTGCAATTCCTGACGGTTGTGGCTGTCAAGACTGCCTGATGGTTCATCGGCCAATATGACATCAGGCTGGTTGACTAGAGCCCTGGCTACGGCAATGCGCTGTTTCTCTCCTCCTGACAATTCCGATGGCTTGTGACTGCCACGCTCGGCAAGCCCAAGCAGTTCAAGCAGTTCGTCAGCTCTGGCTGCGGCGTTGCTCATGCTGTTCCCTGCAATAAGAGAAGGTATCATGATGTTTTCCTTAGCATTGAATTCCGGCAGCAGCTGGTGGAACTGGAATACGAATCCTATGTGCCTGTTGCGGAATGCTGACAGTTGCTTTTCTTTAAGTCCGGTAATGTCACAGCCGTCATACATGACCTTACCGCCATCGGGCTTGTCCAATGATCCCATAATCTGGAGCAGGGTGGTCTTTCCGGCACCGCTTGGCCCTGTTATGCTTATGACTTCACCGTTGTTGACTTTCAGACTGATGTCTTTCAGAACATTCAGATTCCCGAAACTTTTTGAAATGTTTACCAGCTCTATCATTTTCCTGTGATTTTTAATACTACGTATTGCGCAATGTGGCATCCGAACATTGCAGGAATCCAACTGACGGTTCCGACAGTTCCTTTGGCAGATCCTTCCAGACGTGGCAAAACAGCTTCCGGGTCAGCCTGCTCATTGCTGAATACAACGTCCAATCTGTCGGGAATTTTCGTGCCGGCCAGCCGTTTCCTGACAGCCTTGCTCAAACCGTCATGATGTGTGCGTGACAGTTTTTCAATATGTATTTCCGATGCTTTTGTACGTGCTCCAGCTCCCATGCTGCTGATGATTGGAATCTCTCTTGCAAATGCTTCTGTAATGAGCCTGCATTTCGCACCGACAGAATCAATGGCATCGACAATGAAAGTGAATTTCCGGGAGTCCAGTAGTCTGCAGACGTCTTCTTCTGTGATGAACTGCGGAATGACTCGTACATCAATGCCGGGGTTGATCTGCTTTATCCTTTCCGCCATAACCTGTGCCTTGTTGCACCCGATTGTTGTTGTCAGGGCAGCAATCTGCCTGTTCAGATTTGACGGTTCGACATTGTCTCCGTCAACAAGTGTCATATGCCCGATGCCTGCACGTCCAAGCATTTCGACTGCGTAGCCTCCAACACCTCCGACTCCGATAACAAGAATATTCTGTTCTGCCAGTCTGGCTATGGAGTCTTTGCCAAGCAGAAGTTCGGTCCTGGAGGTTGTTTCAGACATGGGTTCTTTTTATTTTATGCAAAAATATGCAGTTCAATCTGATTTCACTGCAGTTTGATACAAATTTAGGCTTTTTATGTCATCGGATTGCCCCAGAAACACTAATTTTGCGGCCAATTAATTCATTTTCAAACAAGAATTCATATGCGAGTAGCAATTGTTGGAGCCAGCGGAGCTGTAGGACAGGAGTTTCTGCGTGTGCTGGAAGAGCGTAATTTCCCGCTCGACGAGTTGGTTTTGTTCGGGTCATCCCGCAGTGCCGGATCTTATTACACCTATTGTGGCAAGAAGATTCAGGTCAAGCTTCTTCAGCATAATGATGATTTCAAGGGAATAGACATAGCTTTCGTTTCAGCCGGCGGTTCAACGTCCGAGGAGTTTGCCGAGACTATTACAAAGCATGGTACAATAATGATAGACAATTCAAGCGCTTTCCGCATGGATCCGCATGTGCCTCTGGTCGTGCCTGAAGTGAATCCTGAAGATGCTCTTGTGCGTCCAAAAGGCATCATTGCCAACCCGAACTGCTCTACAATCATGATGATTGTGGCGCTGAAGGCTTTGAATGACCTGTCTCCTGTAAAGAATGTCCAGGTTTCAACCTATCAGGCTGCAAGTGGCGCAGGTGCCGCTGCCATGAAGGAACTGGAAGAGCAGTACCGTCAGGCTCTGGCTGGTGAAAAGGTCACTGTGGAGAAATTTGCATATCAGCTTGCCTTTAACCTTATTCCCCATATTGACGTGTTCAAGGAAAGCGGATATACAAAGGAAGAGGAAAAGATGTTTTATGAAACCCGTAAGATGTTCCATAATGACATAAACTGCAGCGCAACCTGTGTGCGTGTGCCAGCTCTCCGCTGCCATTCTGAAGCAATATGGGCAGAGACGGAACAGCCTGTTTCTGTAGAAGCATTCCGCGAAGCGGTCAAGAATGGCCAGGGACTTGTCCTTATGGATGATCCTTCAAAGAAGGAATATCCAATGCCGCTGTTCCTATCAGGTACAGACCCTGTTTATGTTGGCCGCATACGTAAGGATATTGCAAATCCCAACGTTATTTGCTTCTGGATAGTAGGTGACCAGATCCGTAAGGGAGCAGCGCTTAATGCAGTTCAGATTGCCGAATATCTGATAGCCCAGAAAGTGGTGAAGTAAGGATTTTTCCATAAAAAGAAAGAGGCTCCGAATCAGGAGCCTCTTTCTTTTTATCATTTGTTCATCTTGTCTTTCCAAAGTGAACTCATCTCTTCCAGAGTCTTGCCCTTTGTTTCCGGCACAAGCTTCAATACGAATAATGCGGAAAGGATTGAGAATGAGGCGTAAATGAGGTAGGTGCCTCCAACACTCCATTCACACAATGACGGGAATGTTGATGAAATTACATAATTCGAGATCCACTGGGCTGCAACGGCAATGGCAACAGCGTTGCCGCGTATCGTATTCGGGAAAATTTCCGATATGAGTACCCAACATATCGGTCCCCATGACATCATGAATGATGCTGTGTATATTATGATAAACACCAGAGCTGCGATTCCGATAACGTCACAGAACGACAGTATGCTGAGGGCAATCATACCGATGGCCATTCCCACGGAACCAATAATAAGCAGAGGCTTGCGTCCGAACTTGTCAACAGTGCAGATGGCAACGACGGTGAACAGAATATTGACAACGCCCATGACGACTGTCTGAATCATTGCTGCATCACCGCTCGAACCCATGTTCTGGAATATTCGTGGGGCATAATACAATACGACATTGATTCCGACGGCCTGTTGGAAGAATGAGAGCAGAACGCCGACAACAATTACCAGAATACCGTATGAGAACAGCTTCTCCTTCTTCTCCACCATCGTGTCCTTGATTTCCTGAAGAATTTCCTGGGCGCGTCCTTCTCCGTTGATGCGTGAAAGGACTTCCATTGCCTTCTGGGTGTTTCCGCGCATCACAAGGTAACGCGGGGTCTTGGGAACTAACAGCAGAAGAAGACCGAAGGCACCTGCCGGGAAGGCTTCGCTGACGAACATCTTGCGCCATCCTATATTCACCATTGCGGCCTGAATGAGTTCCGGGGTGTCGGCCAGACCGCTGCGGATCAGAGTGTTGATGGCGTAAACCACCAACTGACCGAATATGATGGCGAACTGGTTGCAGGATACCAGGGTGCCGCGAATCTGGGCGGGAGCAACTTCGGCAATATACATGGGACATATGGCCGATGCCATTCCGACGCCTATGCCTCCTAAAATCCTGTAGAGAATGAATGCCCACATAAGTCCCTTGGTGGCCTCGCCTGGCTGGAAAAATTCAAAGTTGGGACGGAACAGGAATTCTGGCATGTAGCTTCCAAGTGCAGACAGGAAAAACAGTACTGACGCAAAAATCAGTGCGTTTCTTCTGCCAAGCCGTGTTGCCATGATGCCCGAAATCAGACCGCCGACAATACAGCCTATGAGAGCAGAGGAAGTGACAAAACCATGCATGCCGGTTGTGTAATAATCTCCAAGTCCGCTGACGAAGAACTTCTGTAGCGCCTGCTCGGCTCCGGAAATTACAGCTGTGTCATATCCGAACAGCAGACCTCCAATTACAGCTACGGCGCAAATTCCATAAAGATAGGCTTTGCTGCCTGTTTCCTTATAATTACTCATAAGATTGATGATTTTCGTTTGATGTTTGAGTCTGAAATGACAAATTTAAACATATTGCATGCAATTTCAACGATTTGCTTTCCATTTTTTTGAACTCATGCCTGGGTCTGTGCTGATTTGTAAGTAATAATTACTATTGCTAATGGCTAGATTTTGCTGTCTCGCGACAAACGGTTAACTTAGCGGAAAAATTCAAATGATATGGAACCGAATGGAAATGGACAGAAGCAGCTTCAGATAGAGCTGAAAGACGAGATGGCACAGGGAGTATATTCCAATCTGGCAATGATAACGCATTCGTCATCGGAGTTCGTTATGGATTTTATCAGCATTCTGCCCGGCATGGCAAAAGCGCAGGTCAAGTCAAGAGTCATCATGTCGCCTGAACATGCAAAGAGGCTGCTGTTTGCGTTGCAGGACAACATTGCCAAGTATGAGAGTGCGTTTGGAAAAATTGAAATGAATGGACCCAAGTCAACATACATGCCTCCGATTTCGGACTTCCATGGTGAAGCCTGACAAAAAGGCTCTCTTTCATGATGGCGGGTGGCTTTTCGGCTATCTGCCATCTTTTTTTGTGCTTTTTTAAAACAAAAACTTCAAAAACAAAGGGTTTTCGCTTGCGGTATTAAATAATAACCGTATCTTTGCACGCCAAAAAATTTCGGATTTACTATTTATAATATAATAATTAAAAACTAAAAACATGCCAACAATTCAGCAGTTAGTACGCAAAGGACGTCAGGTCCTGGAGGACAAGAGTAAGTCTCCAGCCCTTGATTCCTGCCCTCAGAGAAGAGGCGTTTGCGTTAGAGTTTACACAACAACACCTAAGAAGCCTAACTCAGCCATGAGAAAGGTTGCACGTGTCCGTCTGACCAACCAGAAGGAAGTCAACTCATACATTCCGGGTGAAGGTCACAACCTGCAGGAACACTCAATCGTTCTGGTTCGTGGCGGTCGTGTCAAGGATCTTCCTGGTGTACGTTATCACATCATTCGCGGCACACTTGATACAGCCGGTGTAAACGGCCGTCTACAGAGACGTTCAAAGTATGGTGCAAAGCGTCCGAAAGCAGCTAAGAAGTAATCAATAACAAAGTTTTGGTCTGTGGATTTAGGTTGAGTAAATGTCCAGGCGTGGACGTTGAAGAATCAAGAAAGACAACCCGAACGAAACAAAATTTTTGAAAAATGAGAAAAGCAAAACCAAAAAAGCGTGTCATCCTGCCGGATCCTGTTTTCGGTGACGTTGCAGTGACAAAGTTCGTAAACCATCTCATGTATGATGGCAAGAAGAACACTTCATTCGAAATCTTCTATGAGAGCCTTGACAAGGTAAAGGCCAAAATGCCTAACGAAGAAATGTCTGCCCTTGAAATTTGGAAGAAGGCTCTTGACAACATTACTCCTCAGGTAGAGGTCAAGTCCCGCCGTATAGGTGGTGCAACATTCCAGGTTCCTACAGAAATCCGTGCTGACCGCAAGGAGTCAATCTCAATGAAGAACCTTATTTCTTACGCACGCAAGCGCGGTGGAAAGTCAATGTCTGACAAGCTTTGTGCAGAAATCATTGATGCATTCAACAACGCCGGTGGCGCATTCAAACGTAAGGAAGACATGCACCGTATGGCTGAAGCCAACAGGGCATTTGCACATTTCAGATTCTAATTGTACTACATGTCTGATCAGGATTTACATCTTACTAGAAACATCGGCATCATGGCTCACATCGATGCCGGTAAGACTACGACCTCAGAGCGTATTCTCTACTACACCGGACTTACACATAAAATAGGTGAAGTCCATGACGGTTCAGCCACTATGGACTGGATGGTTCAGGAGCAGGAGAGAGGTATTACAATTACATCTGCTGCCGTCACCACTCATTGGAAGTGGAATGAAAACACATACAAGATAAATCTTATTGACACTCCGGGTCACGTTGACTTTACAGCAGAAGTCGAACGTTCACTCCGTGTGCTGGATGGTGCTGTCGCAGTGTTCTGCGCTGTAGGCGGTGTTCAGCCACAGTCTGAGACCGTCTGGCATCAGGCAAGCAAATACGGTGTTCCCCGTTTGGGCTATGTCAATAAGATGGACCGCTCCGGCGCTGACTTCTTCGGAGTCATCAGCCAGATGCAGACAATTCTCAAGGCCAATGCATGCCCGGTTGAAATTCCAATCGGACAGGAGGAATCATTCAAGGGAGTCATAGACCTTATTAAAATGAAGGCCATTTACTGGCGTGATGAATCTCTTGGCGCAGAGTATACTGTTGAGGATATCCCTGCAGACCAGATGGATGAAGCTCAGCAGTGGCGTGATAACCTTATTGAAAAGGCCGCAGAATTCGATGATGAGATGATGGAGAAGTATCTTGAAGATCCTTCGACTATTACTCAAGAGGAAATTCTCCGTGCTGTACGCGTAGGCTGCATTACCCAGAAGCTGGTTCCTGTAGTTTGCGGAACTTCTTTCCGTAACAAGGGCGTTCAGCCTCTGCTTGATTATGTCTGCGCATTCCTGCCGTCACCTATTGATGCTGACGGCGTTACAGGCTTTGTTCCAAAGTCAGAGGAAGAGACCCATAGAAAACCGTCTTCAGACGAAAAGACCGCTGCTCTTGCATTCAAGATAGCTGTTGACCCGTATGTCGGCCGTCTTATATTCTTCCGTGTATATTCAGGTAAGGTGACTGCCGGAAGCTACATCTTCAATACCCGTTCGGGAAAGAAGGAGCGCGTCAGCCGTCTGTTCCAGATGTATTCGAAGAAGCAGATTCAGGTCGATGAGGTCTGTGCCGGTGATATAGGTGCAGTTGTAGCACTGAAGGATATCCGTACCGGTGATACCCTGTGTGATGAAGAGGCTCCTATCGTACTCGAAAGCATGGATTTCCCGGATCCCGTCATCAGCATAGCTGTTGAACCCAAGACCGAGAAGGATATGAGCAAGCTGTCAGATGGCCTGGCACGTCTTGCCGAGGAAGATCCGACATTCACAGTCAAGGTCGATGAAGATTCCGGTCAGACACTGATTTCCGGTATGGGTGAACTTCACCTTGATATTATTATTGACCGTCTTAAACGTGAGTTTGGCGTTGAGTGCAACCAGGGTCGTCCCCAGGTCAGCTACAAGGAGTCAATCTCAAATACAGTCCAGTTGCGTGAGGAATACAAGAAGCAGACTGGCGGTAAGGGACATTACGCCTGCATCGTCGTCGAAATCGGTCCTGCCGATGAAGACTGGAAGGGCGGCCTTCAGTTCATTGACGCTACCAAGGGTGAGGCTCTGCCAAAGACATATCTGCCTGCCATAGAGAAAGGCTTTACAAATGCAATGAAGAACGGTGTCCTCATGGGAGCTCCTATGGAATCACTTAAGGTTACGGTTCTTGACGGCAAGTATCATCCGGTTGATTCCGATGCCCTGTCATTTGAGGTTTGTGCAGCTCAGGCGTTCAAGAATGCATGTGTCAAGGCAAATCCGGGACTTACAGAACCGATAATGTCTCTTGAGGTGGTTACTCCTGAAGAGAGTATGGGTAATGTCATCGGTGATCTTAACAAGCGTCGCGGTCAGGTTGAAGGTATGGAAACCAACCATTCTGGTGCAAAGGTCGTCAAGGCTCATGTACCTCTGGCTGAAATGTTCGGTTATGTCACCGCTCTTAGAACCATCACCTCCGGTCGTGCCACTTCTTCTATGTCTTATGAAAGACATGCAGAAGTTTCAAAGTCACTGGCCAGAGCTGTTGTTGAGGAACAGGGAGGAAACGTATCATTACTTTAAAGAGAGAGACGCGGTCATGATAGCAAATGACTCTTATCATGTCCGCAAATGAATAATTAACAATTAAAACAAAAACAATGAGTCAGAAAATCAGAATCAAACTGCAGTCATACGACCACAATGTCGTAGACAAGTCAGCAGAGAAGATCGTAAAGACCGTTAAGGCTACAGGTGCTGTAGTAAGTGGCCCGATTCCACTTCCCACTCACAAGCGTATCTTCACTGTCAACCGTTCAACTTTCGTAAACAAGAAGTCACGCGAACAGTTCCAGCTCTCTTCTTACAAGAGACTGATCGACATCTACAGCTCAACAGCAAAGACCGTTGACGCTCTGATGAAGCTTGAACTTCCCAGTGGTGTTGAAGTTGAGATCAAGGTTTGATAACATTAGGAAAATTTTTTATTTACAGTAACTTAAATTTTTATTGAAATGCCAGGATTATTAGGAAAAAAGATCGGTATGACATCGGTCTTCGGTGCTGATGGAAAGAATGTTCCATGCACCGTTATCGAAGTTGGTCCTTGCGTGGTTACTCAG